>NZ_JADPKL010000141.1:0-182681 GCF_023073935.1 Bradyrhizobium sp. 147
AACTCGCTTTCCACGGCATCTACACCTCCCGCAGAACAAAAGCGGAAAGTGTAACCCGTCTGTCCGGTACGAAATGTCACCTATGTCTCGGGCCGCTCATTGTCCTTCAATATCCCGCGCCCGCCCGTGGAATGCTGCCGCCTCCACGGTGGGTGTTGCCGTGACCGCATGGCGCTCTCGCAAAAACTGTAACCAGGACAGTATGGTGCGAGAGGGAAGGCGGCTGGCCGGAATTAAGGCCAAGGGAACCAAGCTCAGGACGCCGCCCCAGCTGATCTGGAACAAGATTCGAACATCGACCCGCGCACCGCGACCGGATACGGCGGGGCATGCCACCCCCTAAAGGTGGCGCGGCTATTCCACGCTGCCGGTGCCGCGGCGCAGGTCGGCCTCGATCTGCAACCGCGTGCCGCCGCCGAACCGGGCGCGGTAGACCTGAAGGTTTTCCATGATCCGCTGCACGTAATTGCGCGTCTCGGAGAACGGAATCAGCTCCACCCAATCGACCGCGTCAACTTTCGGATCGCGCGGATCGCCATAGCGTTCGACCCATTTCTTCACGCTGCCGCGACCGGCATTGTAGGCGGCAAAGGTCATGATGTAGGAGCCGCGATAATCTTCGAGCAGCCCACCGAGTTCGGCCGAGCCGAGCGTGGCGTTGTAGACCGAATCGTTCTTCAACCGGGACAGATCGTAAGTCGCGCCGTGGCGTTTGCAGACGTAGCGTGCGGCGTCCGGCGTCACCTGCATCAGCCCGTAGGCCTGCGCCGGCGAGACCACCGACGGATTGAACGCGCTCTCCTGCCGCGCGATCGCATAGACGATGCTGCGCTCGACCTCGGGCCCGATCGGCGTGAACTGCGGAATGCCGTTGACGGGATAGGCGTAGAAGTCGAACGGCAGGCCGCGATTGAGCGCGGCCTTGCCGAGCAGCAGCATGCCGCGCGCGTCGCGGTAGCGCTGGGTGAGCTCGCCAAGGCCGGCAAGCGCTTCGGGATCGCCGTTCTCGCCCATGTCGGCGAGCAACGGCACTGCCATCTCACGCTCGTCAAGCTCGTAGAGCAGTTGCGCGGCGCGCACGATCTCGAGCCGCTCGGCGCCGCGGCCCCGCGGCTGACTGTTGAGCTCGATCTGGGGCAGTCCGAGTTTTGCGCGCGCGAGCTGGCCGTAATAGCTGGTCGACTGCTCGGCTGCGCGGGCATAGGCGTTGCGCGCCTCCTGCTGGCGGCCCATCGCTTCCGCGGCGCGGCCCTGCCAATAGCCGGCGCGCGCCAGCGTCGTCGGATTGACGCTGCCGACCCCGATCCGGGCGAAATGCTGGGCGGCGGTCGCGGGATCGTTGAGGAAGCGGAGTGCGATCCAGCCCGCGGTAAATTCCTGCTCGGTCTTGTAGATGTCGCGCGAGGGCAGGGCGGCATCGCGCGCGATCAGATAGGCGCTGCGGAATTCCTCGGTGTCGATCATCTTGCGCGCCAGGAGGCGCCGCTCGATCCACCATTCGTCGAGATTGTAGAGCCGGTTCGGATCCTTTGGCGCCGACAGCATGAGCTGCGCCGCTTCGGCAAACTTCTCCTCGCGGCGCAGGAGCTGGATCTTGCTGAAGATGAAGCCGGGATCGTTGTGCAGCTCACGCGGCACGGCGTCGAGCAGCGCGCGCGCGTTGGGCGCCTTCTTGACGGCGGCGATGCGAGCCTTGGCGAGCGCGACATAGCCGGCGCCAAGGCGCTTGGCGGCGCGCAGCGCGGCCTCGTTCTCGCTGCCGTAGAGCAAAGTGTCCATCCGCGCCTTCTGATCGCCTGGCGTCAGCAGGGCGCCGAACTGGTCGAGCGCATTGTTCTCGGTCTCCTCCGACATCGGATCGCTGCGCCAGGCCTCGCGCACCAGCCGCTCGGCGTTGGCGCGGTCGCCGCGCGCCAGCATCGCCTTGGCGAGCGTGAAGCGGCCCTTGGCGGAGATCGGCGACTCATTCTCAAACCACGACCACGCAACTGAATCGTCGCGCCTGTCGTCCCACATCGCGGCCTCCAGGCGTCGGCGGAGGAAAGTCTGCGACGGCCAGCTCGGATTGGCGGACAGGAAGGCGCGGTAGCGCTCCACGGTCGCGCCATTGTCCTCGCTGCGCAGGATGATCCATTCCGCGAGCTTTCGCGCGACGGGATCCGAGATCGAAGCTGCATAATTGGTGGCATCGCCCGCCTTGCGCTTGCGCACGAGCTCGATGACGGTCTCCAGCGTGTCCTTGTCGGCCTGCGAGGTCGACGACGTTGCGGCGACCGCAGCCGGTATGACCGGCTTGCGCGGCGCTGCATGCTGGCGGGTCGCAGGAGCCAGCACGGGAGCTGCGATGGGTTTGGCCGCGGTCGGGGCGGCCGGTCTGACGGTGACCGTCGAAGCCGGGGCGGGTGCGGTTTTGGGCGGCGCCCCGTTGGCGGTCGGTTTTGATGCTGGCGCGGGGGGAGCTGTCGCGGGCTTGGATGCTGCCGCGGGCTTGGACGCTGCTGCCGCGGGCTTGGGCCTGTCCTTTGCGGGTTCCTTGCCGGCGTTCGTCCCAGCGTCCTTGGCAGATTTCTTCGCGGCATCTTTGGCCGGGGCGCTGGCCCCCTTGCTGGTGCCCTTGGCCGTATCCTTCGAAGTTTCCTTGCCGGTTCCCTTGGACGAGTCCTTGGCGGCTGGCCTCGCGGAATTCTTAGCCTCGTCCGCAGTCGTCTCGTTGGGCTTTTCGTTGGACTTGGCCAAGGCAGCACAGCCGACCGACAGCCCTGCCATCAGGCACACGACCAGACCGGTGGATCGCCATGCGGCACGAGGAAGGGAGGTCACGGCGTTTCGTCGCCCCGAATCAGTCAAGTGGCCCAAGATCTAGCTGAATTTGATTGAATATGCGGACAAAATACCAACAGCCGCTTACCTCGGGCCGATTTGCACCATCACCGCGGCAAAATCGCGGCCTAAACAGTGAGTCACACGCGGCGGGCCTTTTACCGGCCGGACAGACCCGATATGAATGGGCCTTGCTCAAGAGATCGCCGCGTACGGAGGAAGTCCATGGCAGCCAAGACGAAATTCCGGGGGTCGTTCACCGCCTTGGTCACGCCGTTCAAGAACGGCTCGCTGGACGAGGCGGCGTTCCGCTCTCTGGTGAATTGGCAGATTTCAGAGGGCACCAACGGCCTGGTCCCGGTCGGCACCACCGGCGAAAGCCCGACGCTCAGCCATGACGAGCACAAGAAGGTCGTCGAATGGTGCATCGCTGAGGCCAAGGGCCGCGTGCCGGTGATCGCGGGCGCCGGCTCCAACTCGACCAAGGAGGCCATCGAGCTCTCCCAGCACGCCGAGAAGGCGGGCGCCGATGCCGTGCTGGTCGTCACGCCCTACTACAACAAGCCAACCCAGGAAGGCATGTATCAGCACTTCAAGGCGATCAACGACGCGATCGGCATTCCCATCATCATCTATAACATTCCGCCGCGCTCGGTGATCGACATGTCGGTCGACACCATGAAGCGGCTGTGGGAGCTGAAGAACATCGCCGGCGTGAAGGACGCCACCGCCAGCATGGTCCGCGTGTCGCAGCAGCGCGCGGCGATGGGCGAGGATTTCAATCAGCTCTCCGGCGAGGACGCGACCATCCTCGGCTACATGGCCCATGGCGGCCATGGCTGCATCTCGGTGACCTCGAACGTCGCGCCGCGCTTGTGTTCGGAGTTCCACGTTGCCTGGCAGAAGGGCGACCATGCCACCGCCTTGAAGCTGCATGACAAGCTGATGCCGCTGCACAACAACCTTTTCATCGAAAGCAATCCGGCGCCGATCAAATACGCGATGTCGCTGCTCGGCAAGCTGGACGAGACGCTGCGGCTGCCGATGGTGCCGGTCTCCGAGCCGACTCGCATTGCCGTGCGCAGCGCGATGGTGCACGCGGGCCTGATCAACTGACGCGTTCGCCTTCGGGGAGCCTTACATGAGCGTCGAGGAAAGGGGCACGCGGATGCTCAAGGAGTTCCGCGAGTTCGCCATGAAGGGGAACGTCGTCGATCTCGCGGTCGGTGTCATCATCGGCGCGGCCTTCGGCGCCATCGTCAACTCGCTGGTCGGCGATGTCATCATGCCGATCATTGGCGCCGTCACCGGCGGACTCGACTTCTCGAACTACTTCACCCCCTTGTCGGCGAAGGTCACAGCCACCAACTTAGCCGATGCGAAAAAGCAGGGCGCCGTACTCGCTTGGGGCAGCTTTCTCACGCTGACGATCAACTTCATCATCATCGCCTTCGTGCTCTTCCTGGTGATCCGCGCCATAAATACCTTGAAGCGCAAGGAGGAGGCGGCACCTGCCGCTCCGCCGAAGCCGTCGGCCGAGGTCGAGCTGCTGACTGAGATCCGTGATCTCCTCAAGAAGTCTTGACGCGCGCGCTTCATCCGACCTGTTAGAATCCGTGCGCATCTTGATCAGGTTTGTCTGCGATGGCCGATAAGAACGAACGTCCGATCAAGGTCATGGCGGAAAATCGCAAGGCCCGCTTCAACTACGCCATCGAGGATACGATCGAGGCGGGCATTGCCCTGACCGGCACCGAGGTCAAGTCGATCCGCAACGGCAAGAGCACGATCGCGGAATCCTATGCCGACTCGAAGAATGGCGAGATCTGGCTGATCAACGCCACCATTCCCGAATATCTCCAGGGCAACCGCTTCAATCACGAGCCCAAACGGCCGCGAAAACTGCTGCTTCACCGCCGCGAGATCAACAAGCTGATGGGCGCGGTCGATCGCGAAGGCATGACGCTGATCCCGCTCAAGCTATACTTCAACGAGCGCGGTCGGGCCAAATTGCAGCTGGCGATTGCAAAGGGCAAGAAGCTGCACGACAAGCGCGAGTCCGAGAAGAAGCGCGATTGGAGCCGGGAGAAGGGCCGCCTGATGCGGGCAAGGGGATAGGGGATGATCCAGAGGAACCTGCTCGAGGTCGATTGGAGCCAGATTCCCGCGCCCGCCGACGACGGCGGCGCCGCGCATCTGACGGGCATGACGTTGCCGCCGATCGGCCTGCGCGCGACGGACGACACGTCAGTCACGCTGTCGGCGCTGCGCGGCCGGACCGTGGTGTTCGCCTATCCCCGCACAGGCGAGCCCGGCAAGATCGCACTGGTCGACGATTGGGACATGATCCCGGGCGCGCGGGGCTGCACCCCGCAGACTTGCGCGTTTCGCGACCTGTTTGCCGATTTGAAGGCGGCTGGCGCCTCGCACGTGTTCGGTCTCTCGACCCAGAGCAACGACTACCAGATCGAGATGGCCTCGCGGCTGCATCTGCCGTTCCCGGTGCTGTCGGACGAGAAGCTGAAGCTGACGCGCGCGCTGAATTTACCGACCATGCAGGTCGCAGGCCTGACGCTGATCAAGCGGCTTGCACTGATCATCGACGACGCCAGGATCACGCACGTGTTCTATCCGGTGTTTCCGCCGGACCGGAACGCCGGCGATGTGCTCGATTGGCTGAAGGCCAATCCAGCCAGGGGCTAGGTCGAGGCCTAATCGAGGTCGGCCTTCACCTTCGCGAACACGGACCGGAACATGTCGGGCGTCAGCACCCCTGTGTTGGTGTTGTAGCGGGAGCAGTGATAGCTGTCGTAAAGCTTGACCGCGCCGGCCTGGTGCACGGCGCCGTGGCCGAAGGGAGCTTGCGAGCCCTTCAGATTCAGCGGCTTGAGCACGCTGTCGTGCGCAATCCGCCCGAGCGCGACGATGGCGCGCAGGTTCGGCATGGTCGCCAAATTGGCGACGAGAAACCGGCGGCAGGTGGTGATCTCGATCGGAAGCGGCTTGTTCTGCGGCGGCACGCAATGCACGGCATTGGCGATCCGGCAATCGACCAGCTTCAGGCCGTCATCGGGGCGCGCCTGATAGATGCCCTTGGCAAACCCATATTCGAGCAGCGTCGCGTAAAGGAGATCACCGGCATAGTCGCCGGTGAAGGGACGACCGGTGCGGTTGGCTCCCTGCATCCCCGGCGCAAGGCCGACGATCAGCAGGCGCGCCTTGATGTCACCGAAGGGCGCAACCGGCGCATTGTGCCACGACGGCTCACGCGCGCGGTTGGCCTCGCGAAAGGCGACCAGGCGCGGACAGAGCGGACAGTCACGGTCGGGAACGACGGTGGAAGGCTGGCGGCTTGGCCGGGCCGCCTCACTCCTCGAAGTCGTCATCGCCCCTCGGCGCCATCGTGGTTGCGCGCTGGAGGAATTGCGGGGCGTGGTGGCGTCCCTCGCGCTCGCCGCGATCACGCGGGGCGGGGCGTTCGGACGGGTCGCGGCCGAGCTTGGATTGCAGCTCGACGAGGTCTGTGAACACGTCGGCCTGGCGGCGCAGCTCGTCGGCGATCATCGGCGGCTGGCTGGCAATGGTGGAGACCACGGTGACCCGCACGCCGCGGCGCTGCACGGCCTCGACCAGGGAGCGGAAGTCGCCGTCACCCGAGAACAGCACCATCTGGTCGATATGCTCGGCGAGCTCCATGGCGTCCACGGCGAGCTCGATGTCCATGTTGCCCTTGACCTTGCGGCGGCCGGAGGCGTCGATGAATTCCTTGGTCGCCTTGGTGACGACGGTGTAGCCGTTGTAGTCCAGCCAATCGATCAGCGGGCGAATCGAGGAGTATTCCTGATCCTCGATGATGGCGGTGTAGTAGAACGCCCGAAGCAGAGTCCCGCGGCTCTGAAACTCCTTCAGCAGGCGCTTGTAATCGATGTCGAAGCCCAGAGTTTTCGCCGTCGCGTAGAGATTGGCGCCATCGATGAAGAGCGCGATCTTGTTGGTAGGAGAAAGTGACATTCAGTTTGCTCGCGTAGTGGTCGTGATTGATCGTTTTATTGTTGGCGCGGCGGCAGCAAGCCGCGCAGTTCTAAGGCGCCGTCGAAAACCCGTCGAAACCGCAAATCCGGAGAAGTCGGGGCAATCAAGGTATAGTTATGGCGGACTTCCACACGCCCGGCGTTACCTTCGATGGCAGCCCGGGAAATCACCCATCCCAGCCCCAATGTGGGGGTAGCAGAGCCGTTTGGCGAGGCCAAATCACAAATTGGCCTTGCGAAAACGGCCCGGTCCCTATAACTAGCCCCGATCACCCACATATTTCGTCCCACCCACAACGGAGCGACAGTCCATGGCTCGCGTCACCGTAGAAGATTGTATCGACAAGGTCGACAACCGGTTTGACCTGGTCCTGCTGGCCGCCCACCGCGCCCGCATGATTTCGTCCGGTTCACAACTAACGGTTGATCGCGATAACGACAAGAACCCTGTTGTGTCCTTGCGCGAAATTGCCGAGACGACCATTTCGCCGGAGGACCTCCGCGAGGAGCTGGTGCACTCGCTCCAGAAGTTCGTCGAGGTCGACGAGCCCGAGCCTGATACGGTCCCGCTGATCGGTTCCGCGGGCGCGAGCGTCGATGCGGACGATACCGAGGTCGCCGTCGAACGCATGACCGAAGAGGAGCTCCTAAAGGGTCTCGAAGGCCTCGCACCGCCCGAGGAGCAGCCGGAGGAGGACGAGTAGGTCCTCCCGTCGCAATCATCGACCTCTTGTGATCTTATCAAGGCCCGAACCGTTGTTCGGGCCTTTGCTTTTGTTGGTGTTTTCGTGGTTACCATAGTGTTGTCGGTTCGCGCTGCGCCCTGTCACCGAATTGATCGGACGCGCCGGGGATCGGCGGTAAGATGTATGCAACGGGTCGCGTCGAGGCCCGTTTGAAGGCGGGACGTATGGTGTATCGGCGCTGGAAACCAATGCAGATGCAGGCCGCAACCGAATCGGTTGCCGTGGCCCCGACTGCGCCGGTGGCGCGCCCGGCGAAGCCACGCGCACGCATGATGCGTCAATATGACCTCGTCGAGCGCGTCAGGTCTTACAATCCCAACACCAACGAAGACCTGCTCAACCGTGCCTATGTCTATGCGATGAAGGCGCACGGCTCGCAGACCCGCGCCTCGGGCGATCCGTATTTCTCGCACCCGCTGGAAGTGGCGGCAATTCTCACCGACCTCAAGCTCGACGACGCCACCATCGTGGCCGCGCTGCTGCACGACACAATCGAGGACACCGAAGCGACACGGGCCGAGATCGACCAGATCTTCGGGCCCGAGATCGGCGCTCTGGTCGAGGGCCTGACCAAGCTGAAACGGCTGGAGCTGGTGTCGCGGGAGGCCAAACAGGCCGAGAATCTGCGCAAATTGTTGCTGGCCATTGCCGACGATGTCCGAGTGCTTCTGGTCAAGCTCGCCGACCGCCTGCACAACATGCGCACGCTGGACTTCGTGCCGACGGAATCGCGCAGGCGCATTGCCGAGGAGACGCTCGACATCTATGCGCCGCTGGCCGGCCGCATGGGCATGCAGGAAATGCGTGAAGAGCTGGAGGATCTGTCCTTCCGCACGCTCGATCCCGAGGCCTATTCGGTCGTGATGCAGCGGCTCGATGCGCTCGCCGAGCGCAACCGCAATCTGATCGGCGAGATCGAGGACCAGCTCTCCAACAATCTGCGCCACCGGGGGCTGGGCGCACGGGTCTATGGCCGCCGCAAGAAGCCGTTCTCGATCTGGACCAAGATGGAGCGCAAGTCGGTCGGCTTCGAGCAATTGTCCGACATCTTCGGCTTTCGCCTCGTCGTCAGCGACATCGAAGCCTGCTATCGCGCGCTCGGCATCGTCCACACCACCTGGCCGGTCGTGCCGGGGCGTTTCAAGGACTACATCTCGACGCCGAAGCAGAACGACTACCGCTCGATCCACACCACCGTGATCGGCCCCGGCAACCAGCGCGTCGAGCTCCAGATCCGCACCGAGGCGATGGACCAGATCGCCGAGCGCGGCATCGCCGCGCACGTCTTCTATAAGGAGGGCGTAGGCTCGCCGACCGAGTACCTCAAGCGCGAATCCAACGCCTTCGCCTGGCTACGCCACACCATCGGCATCCTCTCCGAGAGTGCCAATCCCGAGGAATTCCTCGAGCACACCAAGCTCGAGCTGTTCCATGATCAGGTGTTCTGCTTCACGCCCAAGGGCAAGCTGATCGCGCTGCCGCGCCATGCCAACGTGATCGACTTCGCCTATGCGGTGCATACCGACGTCGGCAATAGCGCGGTCGGCTGCAAGATCAACGGCAAGTTCGCGCCGCTGTCCTCGGAGCTCCAGAACGGCGACGAGGTCGAGGTGCTGACCTCGGAAGCGCAGTCGGCACCGCCGTCGGCCTGGGAGACGCTCGCGGTCACCGGCAAGGCGCGCGCCGCGATCCGGCGCGCCACGCGCACCGCCATGCGCGATCAATATGTCGGCCTCGGCCGGCGCATCGTCGAGCGCCTGTTCGAGCGCGCCAAGATCGAATATGCCGACGACAAGCTCAAGGGCGCGCTGCCACGGCTGGCGCGGACCTCGATCGAGGACGTCATGGCGGCGGTCGGGCGCGGCGAGATCAAGGCTTCCCACGTCGCGCGCGCGATGTATCCGGACTACAAGGAGGAGCGCATCGCGCGCTACGGCCTCAAGAAGGGGCTCGCCGCCAAGCTCAAGGAGAAGTCGTCGGAGTCGCCACGCAGCCCGGTCGCCATTCCGATCCGCGGCATCAATTCCGACCTGCCGGTGAAGTTCGCGCCGAACGGTGGCGCCGTGCCCGGCGACCGCATCGTCGGCATCGTGACGCCGGGCGAGGGCATCACGATCTACCCGATCCAGGCGCCGGCCCTGAAGGATTTCGAGGAGGAGCCGGAGCGCTGGCTCGACGTGCGCTGGGACATCGAGGATTCCTTGCCGCAGCGCTTCCCGGCCCGCATCAAGGTCGAGAACGTCAACGAGCCCGGCGCGCTGGCACAGATCGCGACGGTGATCGCCGAGCACGACGGCAACATCGACAATATCAGCATGCAGCGCCGCTCACCTGATTTCACGGAGACGACGATCGACCTCGAAGTCTACGATCTGAAGCATTTGAGCGCGATCCTGGCCCAATTGCGCGCCAAGGCGGTCGTCGCCCGCGTCGAACGTGTTAATGGATAGACGCTTCTCGCATGGTCTGTCCCCCTGAGCTCGTGAGTCCTGCAATGCCCGCACTTCCGCTCCGCCTCGGCGTCAACGTCGATCATGTCGCGACCCTGCGCAACGCGCGCGGCGGCCGCAATCCCGATCCGGTGCGCGCCGCCCTGGTGGCGATCGAAGCCGGGGCCGATGGCATCACGGCGCATTTGCGTGAGGATCGCCGGCACATCCGCGACGAGGACATGGCGCGGCTGAAGGCGGAGATCTCCAAGCCGCTCAATTTCGAGATGGCGGCGACCGACGACATGATGCGGATCTCGCTCGCCACAAGACCCCACGCGGTGTGCCTCGTGCCGGAGCGGCGGCAGGAGGTGACGACCGAGGGTGGGTTAGATGTCGTCGGCCAGAACGATGCGCTCGCGCCCTACATCGCGCGGCTGAGCGATGCCGGCATCCGGGTCTCGCTGTTCATCGCCGCCGACCCCGCGCAGATCGAAATGGCGGCGCGGCTGCGCGCCCCCGTGATCGAGATCCACACCGGCGCATGGTGCGACGCCGTCGTCGACGGCCAGACCAACAAGGCCGATGCCGAATGGCAGCGGATCGTGGCGGGGGCGAAGCTGGCGAAGGAAGCGGGGCTCGAGGTCCATGCCGGCCACGGGCTCGACTATACGACGGCGGAGACGATCGCGGCCCTGCCTGAGATCATGGAGCTCAACATCGGCTACTACATGATCGGCGAGGCGCTGTTCGTAGGGCTCGCCGAGACCGTGCGCAGCATGCGCGCGGCGATCGACCGCGGCCGGAGCCGGGCATGATCATCGGAATCGGCTCGGACCTGATCGACATCACCCGCGTCGCCAGGGTGATCGAGCGCCATGGCGAGCGCTTCCTCGACCGCATCTTCACCGCGGCCGAGCGGGCCAAGGCGGAGCGGCGCGCCAAGAACGAGAAGATGGTGGTGGCGACCTACGCCAAGCGCTTTGCCGCCAAGGAGGCCTGCTCCAAGGCGCTCGGTACCGGGATCCGGCGCGGCGTCTGGTGGCGCGACATGGGGGTGGTCAACTTGCCGGGCGGACGGCCGACCATGCACCTGACCGGCGGCGCCTTGGCTCGGCTTCAGGCGCTGACACCGGAAGGGTTCGAGGCGCGGATCGATGTTTCGATCACAGACGACTGGCCGCTCGCGCAGGCCTTCGTCGTCATTTCCGCCGTCCCGCTGGCCAAGCCCTGACCGGATCCTGTAATCTCATAATTCGTTTGAAATACCAATATCTTATGCAGTTTTGATGCGATCCTTGATTGCGTGGTCTCCGACAACCGTCTAAAAGTCCGTCGACGCAAATCAGGCTGGGTGAATTCGGCTTTACGCCGGAATTGGCCCTCACTATCAGAATCAGGACAATCTCCTTGGGCCGCGAGCCGATCGGCTGTTCGCGGGAGGAGGGCGCTCTGTGACCGCCGGCCGGAATTGAGAGAGCAATGAGCGTGACTTCGGGAACGAAAACTGAGAGCGGTGTCGGCGAAACGATTCGGGTCGTGATCCATGCCCTGCTGATCGCGCTGGTGATCCGCACGTTCCTGTTCCAGCCGTTCAACATCCCGTCCGGTTCGATGAAGGCCACGCTACTGGTCGGCGACTATCTGTTCGTCTCGAAATATTCCTACGGCTATAGTCACTATTCGATCCCGTTTTCGCCGCCGCTGTTCTCGGGGCGGATCTGGGGCTCTGACCCCGACCGCGGCGACATCGTCGTGTTTCGGCTGCCCAAGGACGATTCCACCGACTACATCAAGCGCGTGATCGGTCTTCCCGGCGACCGCATCCAGATGCGGGACGGTCTGCTCTACATCAACGACACTCCGGTCGAGCGGCAGCGCATGAGCGAGTTCGTCGGCGAGGATCCGTGCGGCTCCGAAGGCGGGGGCATCTCCCGGGTGAAGCGCTGGAAGGAGACGCTACCGAACGGCGTGTCCTACGAGACGCTGGACTGCGCCGACAACGGCTACATGGACAACACCAACGTCTACACGGTGCCGCCCGGTCACTTCTTCATGATGGGCGACAACCGCGACAACTCGACCGACAGCCGCTTCCTCGGCCAGGTCGGTTATGTACCGCAGGAGAATTTGATCGGCCGCGCGCAGATGATCTTCTTCTCCATCGCCGAAGGCGAGCATGCCTGGATGTTCTGGCGCTGGCCTTGGGCGGTGCGCTGGAATCGTTTCTTCAATATCGTCCGATGAAAGACGAAGCCAAGGACATCGCGACCCCACTGACGGAGGCGCAAGCCGGCCCCGAGGGCGAAGCTGCGACCAAACCGCTTGCGAGCAAGGCGCCCGTGAAGAAGAAGCGGACGCGAAGCAGCAAGGCCAAGGGCGCGGACGCGAACGCGGCGCTCGAGGCGCGCATCGGCCACAGCTTCAGTGACCCGAACCTCTTGATGCAGGCGATCACGCATGTCTCGGCACTGAAGTCCGGGCGCAAGCGCGGCGACAGCTATCAGCGCCTGGAATTTCTCGGCGACCACGTGCTCGGGCTGGTCGTCTCCGACATGCTCTATCACACCTTCCCAAACGCCGACGAAGGCGAGCTGTCCAAGCGGCTTGCCGAGCTCGTGCGCAAGGAGAGCTGCGCCGACGTCGCAAAATCGCTCGGTCTGCTCGACGACATCAAGCTCGGCTCGGTCGGCCCCAGCGCCGACGCCCGCCTGCGCAAGAGCGTGCTCGGGGACATCTGCGAGGCCGTGATCGGCGCCGTCTTCCTCGACGGCGGGTACGCGGCGGCCGCCGAATTCGTCAGGCGCAACTGGACCGAGCGCATGCACAAGCCGCGCCGTCCCTTGCGCGACCCCAAGACCGTGCTCCAGGAATGGGCGCAGGGGAAAGGCTTGCCGACCCCGGTCTACCGCGAGGTCGAGCGTACCGGCCCGCATCACGATCCGCAATTCCGGGTTGCCGTCGACCTGCCGGGATTGGCCCCGGCCGAAGGCATCGGCGGCAGCAAGCGTGCGGCAGAGAAGGTGGCAGCTTCAGTGATGATCGAACGCGAAGGCGTTGGCGGCGGCAATGACGGCTGAAGCAAGCGGCGAGGCGCCTACCGCTACGCGCTGCGGCTTCGTTGCGCTGATCGGCGCGCCGAATGTCGGCAAGTCCACGCTGACGAACGCGCTGGTCGGCGCCAAGGTCACGATCGTCTCGCGCAAGGTGCAGACTACGCGCGCGCTGATCCGCGGCATCGTGATCGAGAACAACGCGCAGATCATCCTGGTCGACACGCCCGGCATCTTCTCGCCGAAGCGCCGGCTCGACCGTGCCATGGTCTCGACCGCCTGGAGCGGGGCTCACGACGCCGATCTCGTCTGCGTGCTCCTCGATGCCAAGACCGGGATCGACGAGGAGGCCGAGGCGATCCTCGCCAAGGCGGCCAGCGTCAACCACGAGAAGATCCTGGTGATCAACAAGGTCGACCTGGTCCAGCGCGAGAAGCTGTTGGCTCTGGCCCAGGCCGCCAACGAGCGCATGAAATTCGCGAAGACCTTCATGATTGCGGCGATCTCGGGCGACGGCGTCGACGACATCCGCACGACGCTGGCCGAGATGGTGCCTCCTGGTCCATTCCTCTATCCCGAGGACCAGATGTCGGACGCGCCGATGCGGCAGCTAGCTGCCGAAATCACGCGCGAAAAAATCTATCAGAAGCTGCACCAGGAATTGCCCTACCAGTCCACGGTCGAGACCGACAAGTGGGAGGAGCGCAAGGACAAGTCGGTGCGCATCGAGCAGACGATCTTCGTCGAGCGCGAAAGCCAGCGCAAGATCGTGCTCGGCAAGGGCGGCGCCACCATCAAGTCGATCGGCGCCGACTCGCGCAAAGAACTGATGCAGATCCTGGATGTACCGGTGCATCTGTTCCTGTTCGTCAAGGTGCGCGAGAACTGGGGCGACGATCCCGATCGCTATCGCGAGATGGGCCTGGACTTCCCCAAGGAATAACCAAGAACAGATCGGTATCCGATGAGCGTGCCCAGCAACGTCCGGCGCTTCGAAGCGCTGCTCTATGCATCGTTGATGCTGGATGCCCTGTCGGTCGCGGTGCAGGACCGCACGCCCAACGCCGAGATGGCCGAGCAAATGATCATGACCGCCACCCTGCTCGCCGGCGGCATGATCCTGCTTCTCGTCTATTTCGTCTGGCTCGCCGCGCATGGACGCAAGAACTGGCCGCGCTGGGTGCTTGCGGCAGCCCTCGTGCTGTCGGTGATCTCGCTCGGCCAGATCATCGGCGAGAAGGGCATGGAGCTCGACAGCGCCATCGAGATCGTCTCCTGCGTGCTGACGACGATGGGCCTGTATTTCTCCTTCACGGGCGATGCACAGGGCTGGTTCAACGCCTAGCGTCTCGCGCGACGCCGCAGGGTGGGTTACACTTCCTGCCATGGAATGGACCGACGAAGGCATCGTGCTGGGGGTGCGCCGGCATGGCGAGAGCAGCGCCATCGTCGAGCTGTTGACGCGCGCGCACGGCCGGCATCTTGGTCTCGTCCGCGGCGGTGCCGGCTCGCGGATGCGGCCGCTTTTGCAGCCGGGGAACAGCGTCAGTGCGGTGTGGCGGGCGCGGCTCGACGAGCATCTCGGCACCTATGCGATCGAGGGATTGAAGCTGCGCGCGGCGACGCTGCTGGCATCGTCCCACGGGGTCTACGGCGTTACCCATCTCGCTTCGATCGCGCGGCTGCTGCCCGAGCGCGATCCGCATGAGGCGATCTTTGCTCTGCTCGAACATTCGCTCGATGATTTCGACGATATCGGCGGCGCCGCCGTGCACGTCATCCATTTCGAGCTGGCGATGCTGGCCGAACTCGGCTTTGGGCTGGCGCTGGAGAATTGCGCGGTAACCGGGGAGACCACGGACCTGATCTATGTCTCGCCCAAATCCGGCGGCGCGGTCTCGCGCGGCGCGGGCGAGCCCTGGCGCGACCGGCTGTTGCGGCTGCCGCCATTCCTGCGCCAGGGCGAGGTGCACACCGACCTTACCGAGCAGGATCTCCAGGACGGCTTTCGGCTCACCGGTTTGTTCCTGCTGCGCCACGTGCTGGAGCCGCGCGGGCAGGGCCATTCCGACGCGCGCGCCGGATTTATCAACGCCTTGATGCGGCAGCAGGGAAGGGCGGAGATTCCGGTGCCATGATTAAATAGCGCCTCTGCCGGTTCCCGGGAACCAAATCTTGGCCGGCCGAATTGACCCGCGGTTCCACAGCGGGGTTAGCCTAAATGTTGATCAGGGGATTCGCCTTGTCGGCGGCGCTGCTCGCGTGCGCGCCTGATGCAATGGCCGGCGAGCCGCAACTTGGCGTGTTTCGTCGGGCATCCTGCACCGTCATTCGGTATTATGTGGCCAAATATTCGGTTGCAGCCGCAGAGGCATGGGCGCGGTCCAAGGGCGCGAGCGAGGCTGAGATCGAGACCGCCCGGCGTTGCCTGGCCAATGCACCGGCCAGCACGCAGGCTCAGAATCCGCAAACCACCCAGCCTGTGACCGCCGGCTGGGCGGGGCACTAGCCACCCCCAAGGAACCAATCCATCCTTGCCCGATTCGCTTCCACGGTTTAACCGGGCGGCATGGGAAAACGAATCGTTCCGCCGGAAGAACCGGCCGAAATTCACGAGGTGCCGCTGCGTGAAGCGCTGGAAGAGCGCTATCTCGCCTATGCGCTCTCCACCATCATGCACCGTGCGTTGCCGGACGCGCGCGACGGCCTGAAGCCGGTGCACCGGCGCATCCTCTATGGCATGCGCCTGCTCCGGCTCGACCCCGGTACGGCGTTCAAGAAATCCGCAAAGATCGTCGGCGACGTGATGGGCTCGTTCCATCCGCATGGCGACCAGGCCATCTACGACGCCATGGTCCGCCTCGCGCAGGACTTCTCCTCGCGTTACCCGCTGGTCGACGGCCAGGGCAATTTCGGCAATATCGACGGCGATAACCCGGCTGCCTACCGTTACACCGAAGCGCGCATGACCGACGTCGCGCGTCTTCTGCTCGATGGTATCGACGAGGACGGGGTCGAGTTCCGCGCCAATTACGACGGCCAGTCGAAGGAGCCGATCGTCCTGCCCGGCGGCTTCCCCAACCTGCTTGCCAACGGCGCGCAAGGAATCGCGGTCGGCATGGCGACCTCGATCCCGCCGCACAACGCCGCCGAGCTGTGCGACGCCGCGCTGCATCTGATCGAGAAGCCCGACGCGAAATCCAAGGCGCTGCTGAAGTGGGTTAAGGGTCCGGATTTCCCGACCGGCGGCATCATCGTCGATTCCAAGCAGGCAATCGCCGAGGCGTACACGACGGGCCGCGGTTCGTTCCGCGTGCGTGCGCGGTGGGAGCAGGAGGAGGGCGCTCGCGGCACCTGGGTGGTCGTGGTCACCGAGATCCCCTGGCTGGTGCAGAAGTCGCGGATGGTGGAGAGGATCGCCGAGCTGTTGGACCAGAAGAAGCTCCCGCTGGTCGGTGATGTCAGGGACGAATCGGCCGAGGACGTCCGTCTCGTCATCGAGCCGAAGTCGAAGAACGTCGATCCCGCGCTGATGATGGAGTCGCTGTTCCGGCTGACGGAGCTTGAAAGCAAGATCCCGCTGAACCTGAACGTGCTGATCAAGGGCAAGGTGCCCAAGGTGGTCGGCCTGGCCGAGTGCTTGCGCGAGTGGCTCGACCATCTGCGCGACGTGCTGATCCGCCGCAACAATCACCGCAAGGCGCAGATCGAGCACCGGCTGGAAGTGCTCGGCGGCCTCCTGATCGCCTATCTGAACATCGACAAGGTGATCAAGATCATCCGCACCGAGGATGAGCCGAAGCCCGAGCTGATGAAGGCGTTCAAGCTCACCGAGGTGCAGACTGAAGCCATTCTCAATATGCGGCTGCGCAGTTTGCGCAAGCTCGAGGAGATGGAGATCCGCACCGAGGACAAGAACCTGCGCGCCGAGCTCAAGGGCATCAATGCGGTGCTCGCCTCGGAAGCCGAGCAATGGAAAAAGGTCGGCGAGCAGGTCGGCAAGGTCCGCGACATGTTCGGGCCGAAGACGCCGCTCGGCAAGCGCCGCACCACCTTTGCCGACGCACCCGAGCACGATCTCGCCGCGATCGAGGAAGCCTTTGTCGAGCGCGAGCCGGTGACGGTCGTGGTCTCTGACAAGGGCTGGATCCGCACCATGAAGGGTCATGTTGAGGATCTCTCGGGCCTTGCCTTCAAGCAGGACGACAAGCTCGGTTTCGCCTTCTTTGCGGAGACGACCTCGAAGCTGCTGCTGTTCGCCACCAACGGCAAGTTCTACTCGCTCGATGTGGCGAAGCTGCCCGGGGGCCGCGGCCACGGCGAACCGATCCGCCTGTTCATCGACCTCGAGCAGGAGGCTGCGCCGGTTGCGCTGTTCGTCAACAAGGGCGGGCGCAAATTCCTGGTCGCGAGCCACGAAGGCCAGGGTTTTGTGGTCAACGAGGACGATTGCGTCGGCACCACCAAGAAGGGCAAGCAGGTCCTCAACGTCGAGATGCCGAACGAGGCACGCGCGATCACCGAGGTAACAGGCGACACCGTTGCTGTCATCGGCGAGAACCGCAAGATGCTGATCTTCCCGCTCGACCAGGTCCCCGAGATGGCCCGCGGCCGCGGCACGCGCTTGCAGAAATACAAGGACGGCGGCCTCTCCGACGTCGCGGTATTCGATGCCAAGGCGGGGCTGACCTGGAAGGACTCCGCGGGGCGCGAATTCTCGGCAACGATGAAAGAGCTCGCCGAATGGCAAGGCAACCGCGCCGATGCCGGCCGTCTGGCACCGAAGGGGTTTCCGAAGTCGAACAAGTTCGGCCGGGTGATCGGGTAGGGCGGCTCTCGCCACAACGCCGGTGTCATGCTCCGCGAAACCGGGGCATCCAGTACGCCGCAGCTTCTCGGTCCGATCACGACCTTCTCTGAAATACTGGATCGCCCGGTCAAGCCGGGCGATGACAGCGAGGGGGCTAGACCACCTCCGATACAATTTTCAAACAGCAGAGGAGCGTTCTCATTCTCGCGGCTCATCTCGCCCGAGCTTTGCTTCACGGCGCGCCCCTCGGAAATACAAGGGCGCAGGGAAGGCCGGGCGCCGGCGGCACCCGAGTCCGTGTGCGATGGAAATGCACACGGGGTGGACAACAGGTGATGCCGGTCGCCCGGCCTTCCCTGCGCGAATGGTTTTAACGGTGTCCTTCGTGCTCTCCTCGGGGAGCGATGCACTGTTGCCCCCGTCGCCATGCGGATGACTGATGCGCGGGCCCGGTCGGGCCGCTACATCACCACAGGACTTGACGCACAGACCGCGGGCGTCAGGACCACACGACTTCTCCGTCCGCGCACGTCTTCGCTGGGAATCCGAGGGGTGGCGTGTGCTCGCCCCCGAACCCATGCGAAGACGCTGTCAGCGCCGTGTCGTTCGCGCGAAGGCATTGCTCACGGCTGAAGCCGCCCTGCAATGCCTGTTACGCTCGACGCCGTCGCGTCCATCGCTGCCCAGCCCGCGGTTCGTGACGATCGCGATCCGCCCCTTGTCTCGGGCCAGGGTGCTTTGCGTATACGACAAATCCGAATTTCGATAAAGTGGAATATTTCGCGAAACGGGCTTGACAGGCGAGGGTGCGGAAGTGGTCAGCTGTTTTGCCCGACGGGTGCTGGCCGACGGGTGCGCTGTGACGAGCCTTTGACCCGCAGCTTGCAATGATGCGACGGCGGAAGGCTACAAAACTGTCCCTCATGGAGTGACGAAGCTCGACGTCGGAACCATAGGTTCGTTGCTACGTTTTCCCGGGCATGGAATGCCCCCGTTCCATGGAGAGGCACCAGCTCGCATTCCATTGCCCGCGAACTGGTGCCTTTCTCGATCGCAAATGGAGCGAACCTCGTGTTTGGTCAGCAACAATGAAATGGATGCTCGTGGTCTTGGTTGGCGGTATCGCGCCGGTGAACACCGACTTGTTTTCGACAAGTTCGCGGATTGCCTCTCAGCCGAAGAGCAAATGTGGAAGCACTATCGGAGAAATTCGATGAAATTCTCTTTGGCGATCCTCAGCCTTCTTGGACTACTCACATCGGCCGCGCTAGCCGACCCCTGGAAGGACGAAAGCGGTAAGCATCGCTGGAGCTACGATCGTGGTCCCTACCGCGCCTACAATTACGATCGCGAATACAAGCAAGAATACCGTCATGGCCCCTGCAAGATCGAACGAAAGTGGGGCAAGCACGGCGAATACAAAGAAGAGACGAAGTGCAAGGGCTACCGCGACTGACCTGACTGAGTTGGTCCTTCCAGATCACGCCTCGATAACGTGGGTCTCAGCTTGGCGCCAGCCTCGGAGCTGAGGCTTTTTTGTCGCCTGTGTACATTTTTGTACAAGCACCGGAACGCAGGCCGAGTTTCTGACTCATCTCACGGGGACCTCGATCGGATAGAAAAGACGTGCCGCGTTACACCTCCTTCGCCCGAGAGGCGGCAGCAACGTTGCTGCGAATGGCAAAAACGACAAAGGACCCGCAGGTCGCGTCGGGATTGGTCCAGCGAGCGGCCGACCTGAAGGACCGCACGGGTGAGCTGCCCCCGGTTGATATTGAGGCCGCCACGGAGCCAAAGAAGCCACTAACGCGGAACTGAAGCCTGCCCCATTGGCCCTTTTCGCTTCGAAACCCGCCGGGCCCCAGCTCGGGGGGCAACGGGGATGAAGCTGGGGTGCCCTCAAGAGAGATTCCGGTCGTGCTCCTTTGGTTCAGGAACATGACGGGCGGGCTACTGTTCGTGCAGGAACCTTGCCCTACCTGAGATGTTTCGAAAGCAACGCAACTCCTCAGGAGGAGGCTCACATGAGAACCCTGTTACTGGCTAGTATACTGGCGATTGCGGGTTTCGCTGTCGCCGCGCCGATCTCTATTGCACCGGCATCAGCTCAAGTTGCCGTTGATACTCCGTTTGGCGGCGTAAGAGTGGGGCCGGAGCGGCGTTACTACCGAGAGTATGATCGGCCCGCTTATCGCGCCTACGGATATGATCGCGGATATCGCGGTGACTGCCGCACCGTCACGATCGAGCGCGACGACGGTTCGGTCCGCAGGATCCGCCGTTGTGACTAGCGGTATCGGACCAGAAGATTGACCTCGGGTGCTTACTAAGAGGATCCGGGGGCACTATTCACTTAGAGGGCCGCTTCAGTTGGCGGCCTCTTTCATGTCGTGAATGTCGCCTGCTGGACCCAGAACGGAGTTGGACTCAGATGCGCACCTCAGCAGGTTGTCACCGACAGAGTTGCGGGATGTGATCCGACGAGCTTTGGCAGGTCAACAGGTTTGTGCCACCGGGCTCACACCTGTAAATCGCTCCGGAATAACATTGGCGTCGTACCCGCTACAGAAGACAAAAAGTTATCCTCTGCCGGATCAGCTCGTCGGCAATTGGGTAAGCCGCCTCATTGTGAAGGTGGCGCCGTATGGTCATCTGAAGGAGTACCCAATAAGCATCCTTCTGAAGCCACTTGCTCCCGCGCAGCTAGTTACGGCCGTTTCGCAGCTTTTCAACATCGGGCTCGCCGACCTGATGATCCAGTCAGATACTCAATAACTCAATAAGATGGGCGCAAGATCGCGGTCCCATCACCACAGCGACCGCACGCTGAGGGCCATGTCGCGTCCTGGGCTGGTGCTCCTGAACGGCATCCTCTAATGGGCAAAGCGGAAGTCGCCCGCTCGAGCATTATCGAGGGCTCCTGACCCCTCCGGACATCGGGGTTCGAGCTGCCGCGGCGCAGCGGTTAACGGCTTCGGCATCTGCCGATTGTCGGCAAAGCATATTCCCGATCCTAGTCGGTGTCGTCCTCGGCACCACGCGAATGCCCGCTGGCCTGCAGCACCCGTGCGGTGTGGCCTTCCGGTCAGGGGACTCGGGGCGTATTCTAGAAGGCAGGAGTAGCCAGCTCCGGAGGACCAATGTTGCATTGGATTGAGTCCCATTCGATTCTCGGCATCATGCTTCTTGTATTCGGCTTTTGTTACGTGTTGACGATTGCGATTTTCGGCGCAGCGGCAATCCTGTCCCGGCGCGCAGTGGTGAGGGAGCTGAAGGCGGCCTCGCCTGTGACGTTGACGCCTCTAGCGGTTATCCTGGCCCTGCTCCTCGCCTTCCTGTCCTCGCGTGTATGGACAAATGTCGATCGCGCCGGGGAATATGTCGGTCAGGAAGCCAGTGCTCTCCGACAGGCCCTGCTCCTCGCGGATGCTTTGCCACCGGATGTTCGGAACAATCTGCGCGATAGCCTCAAGCGCCACCTTCATTTCATCGAAACGCAGGATTGGCCAGCGATGGGCAGGGGCGAAGCCACCTTGCAAGCAATCCCGACTGGATTGACTGACGCGATGGCGGCGGTCCTTTCCTTTACGCCCGCACAACCCGCTCAGCAACTGGCCCAGGAGCGCGCTTTGGTGGCGATCGAACATGCGTTTGAAGTCCGGCGAGATAGAATTCGGCTCAGCCAGCTTCAGATCGCGCCGATCCAGTGGGCAGTCATCGTTGCCTTGACGATGCTGATCCTCGTGACGATCGCAATGATACATATCGATAATCGAACGGCGATGGCGGCGACCCCGTTGATCTTTTCAACGGCAGTCGCTGTGTGCCTCGTCCTGCTCATGGTCTACGCCCGGCCTTTTGGCTTTGGAGGCGTGTCCATGGCACCGACAGCGTTTCGAGAGGTCGCTGTGGACTGACACCCTATACCCTCGCGGATCGGAGGCTTGACCACTTCTGCCGCAGCACGATGGCACCGCGGTGATCATGACCCACGAATTCTTGCCATTATCGATGCCGATCACCGCGATCGTCGCACTGAGGTTCTGAGACATGGCGTGCTCCTTGAGCGGACGGTTTACTCATCTCGTTCTGCCCACACTGTGATTTCCCATCCGATGGGCTTTTCTCCGAGGGCCATCGATCGGCTGCAAGCATGAACATCATCCGATCGCCTTACTAATCTACAGGAACCAAGAGGATTGTTGTGCGTTGCCGGGCTGCTCTTGAGTGTCACTCCGTTCAAGCTAGCTCGCCTCTGCTGGGTGAACTTAGGACGGAAGGCCGGGCGAGGTAGAGCAGGTGCTTCGTATCCGACTACTGATAGCAGATCGTCGTCCGATCGTTCTGCAGGGTTTTGGGACGCTACTTGCGGCGGAGCGTGACTTCGAGATTGTTGCGTCATGCACTAATGGAGCGGGTTGCCTCGAAGCACTCCGGAGGTTGACGCCAGATGTCGCCCTTTTAGAGGACGGATTTTCTGACGTGACGGCTTCTGAAATGCTCGCCGCCGTTACTGCGGAAAACCTTCCCACGCGCTTGGTATTCTACACAGCATCGGTTGCGCGAGGCGATATCGCTGACGCCGTCGCGGCGGGTGCCTGCACTGCGATTCCGATGCGCGAGGAGCCCGAAACCTTGTTCCGGTCACTGAGGCTGGTGGCACCGACCGCGGATCGGACGGCTACCCGCAAGCCCGGCAAGGGCGCGTGCGGCGAAACTGGACTTGCAGCGTTGACGGACCTGGAGCACAAGATCCTACGTCTGGTCGCCTGCGGTATGTCGAACAAGGAGATTGCGCGCCAGCTCAACGTCGCCACAGGCACCATCAAGGCGCGAGTTGATCACATATCTGCGCAGCTTGAGATCAAAAGCCGAACCGAGCTCGCAACGTTCGCCCTGTCGCGCCTTTACGGCAGGGTCGGCGCGCTTGCAGCTCTGATTTGGGCAGCGCTGGACGACGTTCAACCCGCGAGCGCGAGCGCAGTTGATCATGCGCTTACCGATAGTGTCACGGTAATGGCCGCAGACGACACCGGCGCTGTCGTGACCATCAAAATCAGCCCCCAAAAAACGACCGCGGCTTCGGGTAAAACGGCCAGAGCCGTGGGTAAAGCCGATCGTGCCGAGAACTCTGCAGCTGACATCCCGACGCGGGGCAGCAAGCTCGTCGAGTCCCGCGCCGATATTGCCGCCAGCACGATCACATCGCCGACACTCAACCCTCCGAGGTCAAGCATCAGTGACTTTGGCGGGTTTATGCTCATGGCGGTCGGAGTTTCGATTTACGAACTCCTTAACAGTCCTGCGCAGGCGTTCACTTTTTGCGATACCTTTGCGTCGGCTGCCGCAAACGCCACCAGCGAATTGGGCGTCCTTAATATGCCTGGCAGCGCCGATGCGAACCTAAACGAGTTCGAGAACCTAGCCTGGCTTAATCCCGAAGGCCGCCACGAATCATTCGTTTTCGAGGCTGGCCGAAGCGATGCCATCGGCAGAAGCGACGAGCTTCAGATCGTCGATGCATTCGCAAGCGAACATGGCGTAGGCGCCGGCGGCAACCCTCACGTCGGGTCCGGCGCCATCGACGCTCCGATCGATCATAGCGGCCTCGAGCAGGCGGCCGCGACGGACGCATCGAGGAAGGCCGAACACGGCACAATACACGCGACTCCACTAGACGGATCCAATGATGAACAATCGCAGCGTGATTTGCATGTTTCGGAACAGGGAGCAGCAGCCGGTAAGCCACACGCCGGAGACGGGCCACCGGGACACGATCCAGGTCATGGACAATCGCAGCGCGATTTGCATATCTCGGAACAGCGGGCAGCAGCGGGTAAGCAGTCTGCCAAGCACGATTCAACCGGACACGATTCTGACTGGGGGCAATCGCATCGGGACTTAGACGCTTCGGAGGCTGACTCGCACAAGGCGCCCATAAGCGGTTCTAAAACTCTGCAAGCGGGGCCGGGCCAGAATGCAACGGCAGCTGCGCCCCAGTTCGAAGATTCCTTTCATTTCAAGAATGATAAGGCAGAGGTCAGACATTCAGAGAATTTTGAGAACGGCCACGGACCGGATGCAGTGGGAGATACTCTGCACGACGCCGGAAGAAATGGACTGGCGCTAATTCAGGACGCGGACCTGATTGGCCCTTCGCACGCCGCGCAAAGCGCCCCTGATCACGCAAGAGTTGAGCACCATCTGACGCATGATTTGTTTGTGTAGCCTTCGAGGCCTCACTAGGGACGGTACTGCTGCTTTGAGCGTTGCCGGCGCGTCCGCCGCGCCTGCGTCTAGGCCCTTAGCCGCCATGCAGCCCTGTCGGTTCAAGGTCCCGTTCCGGCAGCAGCTTCTAAGGGCGAATCGGAAGTCGTCCCGCTTGGTCATCATCGTCGACGGCTTGCTACCCACCCCGGACATATCTTGCACCAGGACAAGTAGCCCTTCTGGGTGTCCGGTAAGGCCGCCGCCTCACCGGACTGATCAGCTTCGACCGCTTTAGTTGAATGTTTGCAGCCTCAATTTGAGCGATCCATCGGCTTGGCGTTCGAATACGTGCATCGCCAAACCACCCAATGGAGACGGCTTGCCCTCCTTGTCCTTACCCGTGGCACTCCACTTGGCTGTCCCGAACACAACCTTGTCGTCTCCGCCGGCGTCAATCATCTCCAACTTGTGACCCGTCACGCCGTTCGCGAACAGTCCGGCAAAGAAACTCTCGATCTCAGACGGACCTGACGCCACCTGATGTGTGGGCGGCATCAATTTTGCCGTGGCGACATAGGAAGCGCCGATGGCTTTTGCGTCGTGCTTGTTGAATGCGGCATCCCAAGAGGCGTATGCCTTCTCCACATCCCCCTTGGCATCCGCAGCCAGCGAAATCCCTGGCGCGCCGAGCAGACAAATGACTAGTGCTGATGTTTGAGCCAACTTCATAAGGATACTCCTCTGTTGGATGATAATGCCTTTCCCGATTGATCAGATTATCAGTCCGGTCGTCCGCCGCGGCTGCGCTCCCGCGGGCATGACGACACCGTCGCCGGTTGCGTTGTGGCCGGCCCTTGGTTCATTAAGGAAGAGGTGCAGGCGGTGGTAACTTCAATGGCGCCGTTCACCTCGGGAGTCCATATCGCGCGCCATGACACCGCTGATGCAGCCGATCACACATGCGCCGAACTTCAACCACCACGACCAGTTTTGCGAAGGCATATTCATCATGGCTGGTTGCCCGAAGACTCCATCCAATAGCTTGCGGAACAGCAATTCCGGGCAACTACCGTCAACCACGTTGACAAATGGGAGAGAGCGCCGGCGCACCGTGCGTCGGCCGGAAATCCCTGCGCTGGTCACGGTGTAATTCGCCTTTAGGGCCCGTGGCTGACCTTAGCTCAGAGCGCCGCGAGGTCTGCTTCCTGAAGGTGACCCGAACAGGGTCATGCAAGCTGGCCAAGGCCGCCTTTGACCCACTGCAGACATCTTGGAAGCCGCTGGCGTTTCACTTCCATGGACCAACATCGCGAGGCAACTTGAGCGATTGTCAGATCGTCTCATCCGCGATCGACAGCAGCGTGGCCGGAAAGTTCAGATTGAGTTTGTCGGCAGCTTGTCTATTCAGCAGAAGCTCAAATTTCGTCGGCTGGCTGATTGGGATGTCGCCCGGCTTCTTACCCTTCAACAACTCGTCCACGATTTCGGCAAGCCGGCGGGTCGATTCCGTCAGGTCGACGCCGTAAGCCATGAGGCCACCAGCTTCAACGAAGTCGCGATAGTTGTAGATGGCCGGAATTCGATGATTGGCTGCCAATTCCACGATAAGCTTGCGATTGGTTATGTGTTCGGGATTTGTTGGAAAGAACAGGCCATCGACCTTCTCAGCTTCCACTTGAGCGAACATTCGCTCGTATTCAGCTGGAGTATAGTTCTCGATCGGGGCGATCGAAATTGGTACGTTCGCTTCTTTGGCCGCCTGTTCTGCAAATTTCCAGTGCGGGGCGGTGCGTTGTGCAGGAGCCGCCACGAACCTGGTATTCGAGAGTTTACCCACCGTTTCCGTCAAAAATTGAAGTCGCTTTCCAAAGACTTCGTATCCGGCATCGGCGCTCACGCCAGTTATATTCCCTTCCGGCCGAGACAGGCTAGACACGATGCCCAGTTTGATCGGATCGGCACTGATACTTGCTACCGGAATCGACCTCGTCAGCAACTTGAAAGCATTCGACAATGCGTCGTGCATTGAAACGATTACATCGGGTCTCGTTTCCACCACCTTCCTCGCAAGGTCGTTGTAAGCCTCGATCCTTCCGAAGGCAGAATATCGCTCAACGATAATGTTTTGGTTCTCGACGTAACCAAGCCGCTTCAGTTGACGGAAGAAGGAGCTGATCGAACGGCGACCATTCTCGGTCAGATTTTCAGGCAGCTCGGATGGGTGAACTACAGCGACGCGCCACACTTTGCCGGAAGCTGCCCGTGCGAAGGTCGCAGTTGCCAACAAACCAAACGCCAGTGAACGGCGCGTCATCACCCGTTCCAAGACCTCTCTCCTTTTTCGGCAGCATACGCCCGACCGGAGCGGCCCGCCAATGTCAATCCTAGCGGAAATGAGGCTTCAACCGGTTGATGGGCGGATTTTGTGCGTCCGCAAAATGGGCAAATCTGGCTCGCGGCTCGCTGGCCCTTCGTGGTCGCGACCAGTGTCAACACAAGCTCGATTGCTATTCTCGACATGACCGCCTTTCCTCTTACCATCGTCGAAGCCGGCGTTCACGCCGAGCTTGCTAAGAAAAGATTGCAATGCGGCAATGCGTGTTGGCGCTGAGCCATGAAGTACGCAAAGTTCTCCTTCATATGCTCGGCGTATTCCAGGCGATAGCGCTCGTGATCTTCGCCGGTCTGATCGTCCCGGCGGCTAAGAAACGCGCGGTGGTTGGTAAGGGGGGCCCTTAAATTACCCCCGCTACCCGCATCGCCACGCCCGCGGCACAACTGCCGGCGAGAACTGTGAGCATGCCGAGCTTGAACCGGAAGATCGCGGTGGCCGCTGCAATCGACAGCACCAGCGCCGGCACGTCGACGCTCGTCAGCACCGGCATGTCGAAGTCGAACGGGAAGGCGTTCACCGGCACCGTCGCGCGGAACAGCGTGTGCAGCGCGAACCAGATCGAGAGGTTGAGGATCACGCCGACAACCGCGGCGGTGATCGCACTGAGCGCGCCGGCCAATCCCGTGTTGCCGCGCAGGCGCTCGATATAGGGCGCGCCGAGAAAGATCCAGAGGAAGCAGGGCGTGAAGGTGACCCAGGTCGCGAGCAGGCCGCCAAGCGTTGCCGCCAGCATCGGCGACAAACCGCTCGGGTCGCGGTAGGCGGCCATGAAGCCGACGAACTGCAGCACCATGATCAGCGGGCCCGGCGTGGTCTCGGCCATGCCGAGGCCGTCCAGCATTTCATGCGGCTTCAGCCAGTGATAATGCTCGACCGCCTGTTGCGCGACATAGGCCAGCACGGCGTAGGCGCCGCCGAAGGTGACCAGTGACATCTTCGAGAAGAACAGTGCGATCTGGCTGAAGACGTTGGCCTGACCGAAGACGGCGAGCAGGGCGATCACCGGCACGAGCCAGAGCGCCAGCCACAGCGCGCCGACGCGGATCGCGCGCGCCGTATTGGGCCGCACGTGCTCGGGCACGGCTTCGCCGAGCATGCTGTCGATCGCGGCGCCGCTGCCGCCGTGGCCGTGACCAGCCGGTGCGAATTCCGGCCGGCCAGCGCGCGCGCCGGCATAGCCGATGATGCCGGCGGCGATGATGATGATCGGGAAGGGGACCGCAAAGAAGAAGATGGCGATGAAGGCCGCGGCCGCGAGCGCCATCATGATGCGGTTCTTCAGCGCGCGCTTGCCGACGCGGACCACGGCCTCGACGACGATGGCGAGCACGGCGGCTTTCAGTCCGAAAAACAGCGCCTCGACGAAGCTGACATTGCCATAGGCGGCGTAGACGTAACTCAGGCCCATGATGGCGATGATGCCGGGCAGGATGAACAGCCCGCCCGCCATCAGCCCGCCGGCGGTGCGATGCATCAGCCAGCCCACATAGGTGGCAAGCTGTTGTGCTTCCGGTCCCGGCAGCAGCATGCAGTAATTCAGCGCGTGCAGGAAGCGGCCTTCAGAGATCCACTTCTTCTCTTCGACCAGAATACGATGCATCACCGCGATCTGGCCCGCGGGCCCGCCGAAGCTCAAAGAGGCGACGCGGAGCCAGACGCGAAAGGCTTCACCGAAGCTGACGCCGTGACCGGCATCAGCTCCTGCTTGAACGTTGCGGATATCCATTACGCCTTCACCTTGTTGGTCGGCCAGTTGTGGGTCTCGGTGGTGGCGTCGCGGCACCAGCGGTAGAAGGCGTCGTAGAGCAGCATGCCAGCCTCGAGCTGCGCGAGGTCGTCGTCATACATGCGCGACAGTCCGAGCGAGGCCGCGAGCAGGCCCGGCGCTTCTGGCGCAAGATCAGGCCGCGCGGTGTCGGCGCCGCGCACCAGCGTCGCCAGCCGGAGCAGAGGCGGCGAGGCGATCCCGAATTCCTCGATCATGACGTCGAAGGTGCAGAGCTCGCCGCGGTGGCTCCAGAACACGTTCTCAATGTCGAAGGGAGCTGCATTGAACCGCTCGCCGACGCCGATCACCTCGGACGGTGCTACATACAGGAACACCGCATTGGGATCGACAAAGCGGCGGATCAGCCAGGGGCAAGCGATGCGATCGACCTTCGGCCGGGCCCGCGTGACCCAGACAGTGCGCCCTCTGGCATCGCGCGGCGGCAGCTTGCGCGTGTCGAGCAGCGGCAGGTTTGCCGCTTTCCAGCCCTCGAAGCCGCCCTCCAGGGTCTCAGCCTCGACGCCGAGCTGGCGCAGCCACGCCGCCGTGCCCTGCGCGAGCTTTTCACCGCGCAGGCAGGAGACGATGGCCCTTCGGCCCGCGAAGTTGCCGCCCCAGTCCGTCACCTTGTCGTGACTGAGCTTGATAGAGCCTGGGATCAGCCGCCGGTCGGCGGCAAAATCCTCCTCGGTGCGTACATCGATGAGGGCAGGGCTGTTCGCGGTGCCGATCAGCCGTGCCAATTTGTCAGATGAGATGGTCGTGAAAGTAGACATGATGCGTCCTCGCAAGAAACGAACGGGACGCGATGCTTGGGCGTGTCGCCTCGTGGGGAGATCGCTCAAATCCCCATGGCGCCGATTACAGCGAAACTAAGCAGGACTGTCAATCCGCGGCACGATTGGACCTTAGAAAATCGCGCCTCGGCGGTCTATACTGCAGGCCGACAGACCTGAATCTTCTGGAGAATTCGATGCATTCCCACTCCATCGAACAATGGACCCATGACCACGCCTTTCTTGGCGACAAGCACGACGAGAACGAGCGGCGTACCTGGCTCGTGGTCGTCCTGACGCTGGTCATGATGGTCGGCGAGATCGTCGCCGGCTCGCTGTTCGGATCGATGGCGCTGCTGGCCGACGGCTGGCACATGGGCACCCATGCGGCGGCGCTCGGCATCGCCGCCTTTGCCTATCGTTTCGCGCGCCGGCACCTGGGGAATGCGCATTTCACCTTCGGCACCGGCAAGTTCGGCGATCTCGCCGCCTTCTCTAGCGCGATCATCCTCGGCCTGATCGCGATCGAGATCGCATATGAGAGCGTGCTGCGGCTGATCACGCCGGTGCCGATCGTCTATGCCGAGGCAATCGCGGTCGCCGCGCTCGGCCTGTGCGTCAATCTCGCGAGCGCGTGGCTCTTGCGCGGCAGCCACGATCATCATCACGGCCACAGCCACGCGCATGATCATCACGACGATCATGACCACGACCAGGATGATCATGGCCATCACCATCATCATCACGACAACAATCTTCGCGCCGCCTATGTGCACGTCATGGCGGACGCAGCGACCTCGGTGCTGGCGATCGCAGCACTCGCCGTCGCGATGTATTCGGGCTGGGTCTGGGCCGATCCAGCCGTCGGGCTGATCGGCAGCGCCGTGATCGCGAGCTGGGCGTTCGGCCTGATCAAGTCATCGGGGGCGGTGCTGCTCGACGTGCGCGCCGACGAGAAGCTGGAGCGGGTGATCCGAGCGCGGATGGAAGTCGGCGAGGACCGCGTCACCGATTTGCATCTGTGGCAGGTGGGGCCCGGCCATTGTGCCGTGCTGCTCTCGGTGGTGTCGGACCAGCCGAAGCAGCCGGCCGTCTACAAGCGGCGGCTCGCGGGGCTGAAGGGCCTCAGCCACGTCACGGTCGAAGTCGAGACCTGCCCGCATTGATTGGCTTGACGGGAATTTCGCGAACGGGCCGGGGTTGATCCTCGGTCGTCGCCCTGTACGGGAGGAACAACAATGATGCCGAGGATCAAGCTCGCGCTCGCCATCGCTGCACTCGCTCTGCCCGGCGCTTCAGCGCTGGCGCAATCGGAGAAAACCGGGGTCGAAAAGCTCTACGTGCTCAATTGCGGCGAGGGCACCGCCGGCGACCTCTCGCGCTGGACGCCTGGCCTCAACGAGGGCAAGGCGATGGACTTCGTCGACAGCTGCTATCTCATCAAGCACGCCAAGGGCTGGTTCCTGTGGGACACCGGCATTGCGGATTCCGTCGCCGCGATGCCGAATGGACTCGCGCCCGCCGATCCCAAAGCCGTCACTTGGCGCCGTCCGAAGACGCTTGCCGCCCAGCTCGAACAGCTCGGGCTCAAGCCCGACGACGTCAAGGCGATGGCTGTCTCGCACACGCATCCCGATCATACCGGCAATGTCGAGCTGTTTCCGCAGTCCATGCTCTACGTGCAGAAGGCCGAATACGACTGGCCCGGGCCCAATAACGCGCCGCGCTTCAAGCCGTCGCATCCGGTCGAGCAGCTCGCAGGCGACAAGGACGTGTTCGGCGACGGCAGCGTGACCATTCTATCCACGCCCGGCCATACGCCGGGACACCAGTCGCTGCTGGTGAAACTGCCAAAAACCGGCGCGGTGATCCTGTCGGGCGATGCCGTCCACTTCAAGGACAATTGGGACAACCGCCGCGTGCCGAGCATGAACGTCAACAAGGACCAGAGCGCGGCCTCGATGCAGAAGATCGCCGACACGCTCGCCAGGGAAAAAGCGCAGCTCTGGATCAACCACGACAAGGCCCAGCGCGACAGCCAGAAGCTGGCGCCGGAGTTTTACGAGTAGAGCGTTTTCGAGCGAAGTGGGCACCGGTTCGCGCCAAGAAAACGCGTCAAAACAAGCATCCAGAGCTTCCGTTCCGATCGCATCGGACCGGACGCGCTGGGCGTGTGACGAAGCTGCTGCCACGACGATGGCAGCAGCTTCGTGCTAGGCCCGCCAAAAGCTCCGCGACAGGAGACAGCGGTGGGCGAATGGGCCGGGGTTGTGATCGCGCTGGCGTCGAGCAGCCTCGGTGGCACGGCGGCGGCCATTACCCGCTATCTCGTCGGCGGCGCCGATCCGATCATGCTCGCGATCCTGCGCTGGGGGATCGGCTTTCTCTGCCTCGTGCCATGCGCGCTGCTGCTTGGCGTGCGTTGGCCGCAGCGGTCCGATTGGCCGACCGTGGCGCTGCTCGGCATCAGCTTCTTCGGTCTGTTCTTCATCCTCTACAACATCGCGGTGTCCTACACGACCGCTGCCCGCGCCAGTCTTGCGCTCGCGGCGCTGCCGCTTCACACGATGGTGGTGGGGGCGCTCCTTGGCGTCGAGCGGCTGACGGCGCGCAAGATCACGGGTGTCGGCATCGCCGTGCTCGGCGTGGCGGCAGCGCTGGCTACCGGCCTGGCGCACAGTCCGCCAGGGGCCTGGCGCGGCGAATTGATCATGACCGCAGCCGTGTTCTGCATGGCATTCTACAACGTATTGTCGCGTCCGTTGATGCAGCGCTCGAGCGCGCTCGGCTTTCTCACCGTCGGCATGGGTGCGGGTGCCGTCGTGCTGGTGCTGGCGGGTCTGGTGAGAGGCAGCTTTGCGGCGCTCGAGCACTTCACCACGGCGCAGTGGATTGCCGGCGTCTATCTCGGCATTGGCGGCGGCGCACTCGCCTTCATCCTCTGGGTCATGGCGCTGGAGCGGGCAACGCCGACTCGCGTCGCCAACACGATGACGATCAATCCGATCGCCGCCGCTCTGCTTGCTGCGCTCCTCATCCGCGAGCCGATTACGCCTCATCTGCTTGTCGGATTGGTTGCGGTGTTCGCCGGAATCTGGATCGCGACCAGCGAGACGAAGCCCGCCTAGCTCCGCGGGAAGGTCACCGTGGGCGGACTCGCTTCCGGCGGCTTCTTCGGCTTCAGCGTGCCGGCATAGAACGAGAGCAGCCAGACCAGCAGGACGGCGAGGAGATAGACGCCCCAGGCCTGCGGCGGCGTGGTCGCCCAGCGCAGGAGGCCTTTGAACGTGCGCGGCGGGCCGGGGTCTTCGCTCATGGCCCGCTTGTGCGCGAAAGGGGCCGGGCGGTCAATCCGGGCGCGGCCCGGCGCGGATCAGGAACAACGCCGCCAACGCCGACAGGCTGAGCGCGGAGGAGACGATCAGCACCTTGGCGCCCATGACGTCGATCAGCAGACCGAACGCGAGCGGCGCCACGGCCTGGGCCATCCGCGCCGGTGCGCCGATGATGCCGAGACGGTAGCCAAAGTCCTTCGGTCCGAAAATCGCGAGCGGCAGCGTGCCGCGCGCGATCGTCAGGATACCGTTGCCGGAGCCGTGGAACAGCGCAAACGCGCTCGCCGCAGCGCCGCCGAAGATCGCGACGACCACCGCGCCGATCGGATGGGTGAGGCAGGCGAGCCGCGTCGACCACAGCGGATGGAAGCGGCTGAGGAAGCCCGCCTCGAGCATGCGCGCGCCGACCTGGGCCGGGCCGATCAGCGCGCCCGCCGCGATGGCTTCGACGGGTGTTGCGCCCGTCGTCTCCAGGATGCGGGGGAAATGCGCGGCCATCGCGCCGGTGACGGTCCAGACCGCGGCGAAGATGAAGGCAAGCAGGATCATGGTGCGGTCGAGCGGCAAATGCGGCTTCTCGGCGGTCGCTGCCGTCTGCCTCGCGCCCCTGATCACCGGCAGCATGAAGAAGTTGAGGGGCAGGCCGATCAGGATATTGGCAGCCGCCCAGGCAAAGCAGGTCTCGCGCCAGCCGATATGGGACAGACCCCACGCGGTGAGCGGCCAGCCGACCGTCGAGGCGAAGCCCGCCATCAGCGTGATGCCGGTGATGGGCCTGCGCGCCTCGGTGCCGTAGATGCGCCCCAGAGCGGCGAAGGCGGCGTCGTAAAGGCCCATCGCCATGCCGATGCCGAGAATGAGCCAGGCGATCGCCATCACTGCCACCGAGTGCGAGAGGCCGAGGAGGACGAGGCCGGCGGCGATGGTCAGGTTCGAGGCCGAAAGCACCTGCCGCCCGCCGACGAGATCGATCTGCCGCCCGATGCGCGGGCCGAGCATCGCCGAGATCACGAGCGAAGCCGAGAACGCGGCAAAGATCCAGTTGGAGGAAATGCCGAGGTCGTGCGCCATGGGATCGGCGAGCAGCGCCGGCAGATAATAGCTGGAAGCCCAGGCCAGGGTCTGCGTGGCGCCAAGCGCCAGGATAATCGGAAGCTGGCGCCGGCTCATCTGCGCGTGGCTCCGATTCTGGCCGACAAGCTCGTCATTATGGGCATCTGCCGCGCGCGCGGCGAACACGTCAACCGCCCCTGCGACATATTCGATCTGCAAGGGATGGGAGCCTTGCGCACGGCCCGCGCGTGGCTCGCGCCTTTCGCTCGTCACGAATGCACGCCATAATGGCGCATGCAATTGACCTCGCGCCTCGAATTGATGAACTGGATCGCCGGCCAGGGCCTTACCAGCCTGCCCGAACCGGAACTGCTGCGTGGTTTCTGCGAGCGATGCCGCGCCGAGGGGCTGGAACTATCGCGCGGGCTCGTCGTCATCGACACGCTGCATCCGATCTATGAGGGTCGCGGCTTTCGCTGGAGCGACCGGTCGAGCAACGAGAGCGACGCGTTCGAATACGGCTCGACCGCCGAAGGCGATGCGGCCAAGAGCTGGCGCCGCTCGGTGTTCTTCCACATGCTCGAGCATGGCCACGACGAGATGGTGATCGATCTCGCCGACGCGCCGTCGCTGGATTTCTCGCAGATCGGCGAGCTCGCCGAGAAGGGGCACAAGCATTATCTCGCCTTCGTACACCGCTTCGGCGAGAACGGCGCGCTCGGCCTGATGGATTGCCTCTATTCCTGCTGGACGACGCGTCGTGACAGCGGGTTCTCCGAACCCGAGCTCGAAGCCCTGCGCGATCTGGTGCCGGTGCTGGGGCTCGCGATCAAATCGGCACAGCAGGTCGACATCGCCCGCACGCTCGGCCGCGTCTATCTCGGGCGGGACGCCTCCGAGCAGGTGCTGCGCGGACGTATCTCGCGCGGCGTCACCGAGCGCATCAGCGCCGTGCTCTGGTATTCGGACTTGCGTGGCTCGACCGGGATCAGCGAGAGCATCGGTCCCGACGAGATCATTCCGTTCCTCAACGACTATGCGCAAGCGGTGATCGACCCGATCCACGATGCGGGCGGCGACGTGCTGAAGCTGATCGGCGACGGCGTGCTTGCGATGTTCACCGGCGAGGACATGGCGGCGGCGCGCCGCGCCGCGCTACGGGCGGAGCATCTGTTTCGCAAGAACGTCGCGGCGCTGAACGCACGCCGCGCGGCCGACGGTCGTCCCACCACGTCGGCCTATATCGGTCTGCATGTCGGGGAGGTCTTCTACGGCAATATCGGCAGCGAGGACCGGCTCGACTTCACCGTGGTTGGACCGACCGTCAACGAAGTCAGTCGCATCGCCTCGATGAGCCGCTCGGTCGATCGCGAACTGCTCGCGTCCTCGGAATTCTACAAGGGTCTCGACGCCGCCGGCCGGCGCTATCTCGTCTCCACCGGCCGCTACGCACTGCGCGGCATCGGCCGCGCGCAGGACCTCTACACGCTCGATCCCGACGTCGATGTCAGCGAGCCGGTGACGGGGAGCTACGAGCGCTATCTGGCGGGGTAGGTGATTTCACCAGCATCGCCCCGGAATGACCGGGCTTCAGCACCCCGCCACCACTTCGTCCCCCACCATGTCCGGCTGCCGGTCGAGCGCCACCGCCGGTGACAGCAGGATCACCAGGGCCTGTACGCCGAACACTGCCGCTGCGAGATAGAGGCAGGCCTCCGCGCTCCAGAACCCGCCGACGATTGCGCCCAGCGCCGAGCCGAGCGGGCGGGCGCCGTAGCTCATGATGTTGATGGCGGAGACGCGCCCCAGAAGGCGCGGCGGCGTCACCGACTGGCGCAGCGTCGTGGTCGAGATCACCCACAGGATCGGTCCGACGCCGAGCAAGAAGAAGCTCAAAGCCGCAAGCCAGGGCGAGGGGACCAGCACCGTCAGCGCCATCACCAATGCTGCGACGAAGCCGGTGACGGGGCCGAGGCCGACGACCGCGCCGAACGCGACGCGCTGCATCACGCGGGTGGCGACCAGCGCGCCGATCACCATGCCGACGCCGTACATCGTCAGCACGGTGCCGACGCCGGCGGCGGTGAGGCCGAGATGACGCACGGCATAGGGCACGAACACCGCGATCTGCAAGAACCAGCCGGTGTTGAAGATGAATTGGGTGATGAACACCGGCCGCAGCAGCGGATGGTGAAACACGAAGGCCGCGCCTTCGCGGATATCCTGGAACGGATGGCGCCGCGGAGATGTTGCCCGCGCGGGCTCGTAGATGCCGGCGAGCAGCACCACGGCGATCGCCGACAGCGCAGCCGCAAAGCCGAAGGCCGGGCTTGCGCCCCACCAGCCCACCAGCGCGCCGCCGAGCGCAGGTCCGCTCGCAAACGCGATGGTGCGCGCGAGCTCGATCCGCGCATTCGCCGCCGGCAAAAGGTCCGAACTGACCAGCGAGGGCACCAGTGCCGGTGCCGCCACGCTGTAGACGACGGTGCCGCACACAGCGGCAAAGCCGAGCAGCGCCAGCAGCGGCAAATTGAGCGCGCCCAGCGCCAGCAGGAGGACGATGGCCGCGAGTGCAGCGGTCCGCACCGCCTCGGCTCCCGCCATCAGCCAGCGGCGGGAGATGCGGTCGGCGAGCACGCCAGCGGGAATGGCGAACAGGACAAAGGGCAAAGTGAGGGCGGTCTGCAGCAGGCCGGTCCGGCCTTCGGCGACCCCCAGCGTCAGCACGGCAACGATGGGCGCTGCGGCCAGTGCGATCTGCTCGGCCGATTGCGCCGCGAGGTTCGACCAGGCGAGGCGGTTGAAGGTGTCAGGGAGGCGCGGGGGCGTTGACATGGCTCTATCCTGCAAAAGGCGAATTTGCGCCCATGTTCGCCCGCGAGGACCGCCGAACCCACCCGCTTCCCGACAAGGGCCACGGGTCTGCGCTGAGAACCGGTACGGCTAGATGCAGTTGCAAATGAGTTGCAATAAGAAACAAGTCAGGTATTCTGCCGCCATGGATGCCCAATCACCCCATCTGACCCGAGCCCTGAGCCAAGACGCCGCCGGCTGGCGCACCGATGCGCCCACCACCAAGAGCCTCGCCGAGGTCAATTCCACAATTGCCATTCCGGCCGCCGGCCGCTGGTGGCGGCGGCTGCTGGCCTTCGTCGGTCCGGGCTATCTCGTCTCGGTCGGCTACATGGATCCCGGCAACTGGGCGACCGACCTCGCCGGCGGATCGAAGTTCGGCTACACGCTGCTCTCGGTCATCCTGCTCTCGAATTTGATGGCGATCCTGCTGCAGTCGCTGGCAGCGCGGCTCGGCATCGTCACCGACCGCGACCTCGCGCAGGCCTGCCGCGCGACCTATTCGCCGGTGGTGAACTTCCTGCTCTGGCTTGCCTGCGAGGCGGCGATCATCGCGTGCGATCTCGCCGAAGTCATCGGCACCGCGATCGCGCTGAAGCTGCTGTTCGGCATTCCCCTGATCGGCGGCGCGCTGCTCGCCGCGCTTGACGCTTTCCTGCTGCTGCTCCTGATGAATCGCGGCTTCCGTTTCCTCGAAGCCTTCGTGATCGCGCTGCTTGGCGTCATCGCGGTCTGCTTCGCCGTCCAGATCGTGGCTGCGGCGCCGCCGGTTGCGGAGGTGCTGCGTGGCTTCGTGCCAAAGACCGAGATCTTCACCAATTCCGAGATGCTGTACATCGCGATCGGCATCATCGGCGCGACCGTGATGCCGCATAATCTCTACCTGCACTCCTCGATCGTTCAGACGCGCGCCTATGAGCGCAATGACGCTGGCCGGCGCGAGGCGATCAAATGGGCGACGACGGACTCGACCATCGCCCTGATGCTGGCGCTGTTCATCAATGCCGCCATCCTTATCGTCGCTGCTGCGACCTTCCACAGAAGCGGCCATTCCGACGTCGCCGAGATCGGCCAGGCTTTTGAACTGCTGTCGCCGCTGCTCGGTCTCGGCATCGCCTCGACGCTGTTCGCGGTGGCGCTGCTCGCCTCCGGCCTCAATTCAACGGTCACGGCGACGCTCGCCGGCCAGATCGTGATGGAAGGCTTTCTCGATCTGCGTCTGCCGAGCTGGGCGCGCCGCCTGCTCACGCGCGGCATAGCCATCATTCCCGTGATCGTCGTCACCGCGATCTATGGCGAGCGCGGCACCGCCGATTTGCTGGTGTTCAGCCAGGTCGTGCTGTCGATGCAACTGCCCTTCGCCGTCATCCCGCTGGTCCGCTTCGTCTCCGACCGCCGCAAGATGGGGAAGTTCGCGATTCCGATGTCAGTCGCCGCGATCGCGTGGATCGTCGCAGGCGTGATCGTTGTTTTGAACCTGAAGCTGCTGGCGGACACGCTGTTCGGGTGAGTGGCGAGTAGTGAATGGGGAGCGTTTCACCTACTCGCTATCGCCACTCACCATTCGCTTCTTCAGTCTTGCGGCTCGGATGCCACATCCCCCTGCGCGTCGACGCGAAGCCAGCCTGAGGGCGCGAGGCGCTGCTGCGGCAGGAAGCGGGCCTTGTAGTCCATCTTCTTCGAGCCCTCGATCCAGTAGCCGAGATAGACGTAGGGCAGCCCTTGCCGGCGCGCGCGGGCGATGTGGTCGAGGATCATGAAGGTGCCCATCGAGCGGCTGACCTGGCTCGGCTCGAAGAACGAATAGACCATCGACAGTCCGTCGCTGAGCACGTCGGTCAGCGCCACCGCGATCAGTTCCTCGCCGCGGCCGGTGAGGCCGCTGTCGGGGCCGCGTTTGCGGTACTCGATGATGCGGGTCTCGACATGGCTGTCCTCGACCATCATGGCGTAGTCGAGCACGGTCATGTCGGCCATGCCGCCATGGCGATGGCGGGCGTCGAGATAGGCGCGGAATATCGAATATTGCTCGGAGGTGGGAACGGCGCTGCGCTGCTCGCCGATGATGTCGGCGTTGCGCGCCAGCACTTTCCTGAAGTTGCGGGACGGCCGGAACTCATTGGCGACAACCCGGACGGAGACGCAGGCGCGGCACTGGTCGCAGGCGGGACGGTACGCAATCGACTGGCTGCGGCGGAACCCGCCATGGGTCAGGAGATCGTTGAGGTCACCGGCGCGCTCACCCACGAGGTGCGTAAACACCTTGCGCTCATGCCGGCCCGGCAGATAGGGGCACGGGGAGGGCGCCGTGAGGTAAAATTGCGGGGTATCGCGCGAGTGCTGGGTCAAGGGACGTCGTGGGCCTCCAAACTGTGTGTCAGCATCGCGCTACGGAAGCTCCGGGTCAATTGGCCTGCTCGGCAGATCAGATCAGTCAGCTTAGAAGATCCGGGTTGATAGGTCCTTGATCAGAACGTCCTTGCGGCCTGGGGCGCGGGTACGCGGACCGAATTGTTGATCACGACCGTTCCCAAGACGAAATCATGCAGCAGGCGACGGCGGCCGTTGAACAGGCCGACCAGCACCACGAAGGGCGACAGGAACGAGACCATCACCCAGAACAGCACCGCATGGGTGGCGCCGAGCACGAAGTAGCCGGGCGCGCCGTACCAGGTGCGCAGTTCCAGATCCATCAGGCGCATGCCCACCGTCGCGGAGGAAGGGCCGCCGATGCTCGCGCCGTAATAGATGATGGCCCAGACCACCGAGGCCGGCCAGGCGATCCAGAACAGCGCCCAACCGATGCCGAGCGTGACCACACCGAACAAGGCGATGAAGATATAGCCGAGGATCACCGGCACCGAGATCACGACCATGTCGACCAGGAAGGCGAACACCCGCCGCGTCGCAACACCGCGGAACAGCTCCGGATGCAGATAGGGATCGTAGGCGTGCGGCTGCAGGCCGCCGTTGCGCCAGGCGCCTGAATTGCCCGAGTCCGACATGTCCGTTCTCCCAGCGAACCCCCGTGGCAGGACATGGGAACAGGGCGTTCGCATGCCAAGGGCGCGCTGGGATCAACAAGCGAAAATATTCTGGCAATTCGGCGGCGGAGCGGCGCGGCGGGGATGCGCCGGCGCGACGCCTCCATCGTCGTCCTCGCGAAGACCAGGACAGGTGGCCGGCCTTCGCCGCGACGACATCGAAGAGGCGGTGGGCGTTTATGACCCCTGCGCCCGCAGCTTCTCCGCGACTTTCGGCGCAAAGTAGCTCAGCACACCGTCGGCGCCGGCGCGCTTGAAGGCGAGCAGGCTTTCCATCATCGCGCGCTCGCCGTCGAGCCAGCCGTTATTGGCCGCGGCCGCGATCATCGCGTATTCGCCGGAGACCTGGTAGGCGAAGGTCGGCATCGCAAAAGTATCCTTCACACGGCGGACCACGTCCAGATAAGGCATGCCGGGCTTCACCATCACCATGTCGGCGCCCTCGGTGATGTCGAGCTCGACCTCGCGCAGTGCTTCGTCGGTATTGGCGCTGTCCATCTGGTAGGTGCGCTTGTCGCCGATGAGCGTCTTGGCCGAGCCGATGGCGTCGCGGAACGGGCCATAGAAGGCGGAAGCGTATTTGGCCGCATAGGCCATGATCTGCACGTCGAGCAGGCCTGAGCGGTCGAGCCCCTCGCGGATCGCGGCGACGCGGCCGTCCATCATGTCCGAAGGCGCGATGATGTCGCACCCGGCTTCGGCCTGCACCAGGGCCTGGCGCACCAGCACCGCGACCGTCTCGTCATTCAAGATCTTGCCGTCGGAGATCAGGCCGTCATGGCCATGACTGGTGAAGGGATCGAGCGCGACGTCGCAGAGAATGCCGAGCTCCGGAAACTCCTTCTTGATCGCGCGCACAGCTTGGCAGACCAGATTGTTCGGGTTGGTCGCTTCCGATCCTTCCTCGTCGCGTAAGGACGGGTCGGTATAGGGAAACAGCGCGATACAGGGGATGGTGAGCTTCATGGCGCGCTCGGCCTCGCGCACCGCCTGGTCGACGCTGAGGCGGTCGACGCCGGGCATCGAGGCAACGGGCTCGCGCTTGTCGTTGCCGTCGATCAGGAACAGCGGCCAGATCAGATCATCCGTGGTGACGACATTCTCGCGCACCAGGCGCCGGGCCCACTCGGCCTTGCGGTTGCGGCGCGGACGGACGGTCAGATCGAGGGCAGGGGAGGCGCTGGCGCCATCCCGGCGCGAAACCTCGCGCAATTCGATCGGACGTCCGTATTTGATCGCCATCACTCTTCCTCCGGCTGGAATTATTCTTATACCAGCTCGCATGGTTCCCGTCACCGCGGCTTGACCTGCCGCAAGGGATGGCAGCCGATTGATTTTGCGGGGCGAAGCAGCCAGAAGGGGGCCATGTCCGAGATCTCCACACGCGATGCGGCCCGCGACAGCGCCCGGGACAATGCCAGAGACAGCGCCAGGGATAGCGCGTTGTCGGTGGCGGCGATCTCGTCGGAGCGCTCTGCGTCCGATGACAATGTCTGGACGCGCCGGCTCGTGCTGTTCCTGCGTGTGATGGCGCTGCTCTCGATCCTGAAGGGTCTCTATCACTGGGCGCAAGTGACGGGTTTCGTCGGCGGCGAGGACGAGGCTTTCGAGAACCAGGCGATGGCTTGGCAGGCCGCAACCGTCTACTTCGCCGTGATCGAGCTCGTCGCAGCAGTTGGTCTCTGGCTGGCGACGCCCTGGGGCGCCGTGGTGTGGCTGACGACCGTAGTGTCGATGGCGGTGATCGAGCTGATGTTTCCCGGCATCTACGGCGGCAGCCTGGTCGTGGTCGGTGTCGAAGCGTTCATGCTCGCCGCCTATCTCGCGCTGGCCTGGATGGCTGCGCGGGAACGACCGCCGTAGCAGCGTTTCTCGACGCGATCAAAGATGCTCGCGTGCCCCGGACGCAATGCGGCGCGCCCCTGGCGATGCGAAGCATCGTCCAGTGCGGCGTGATGCGTTGCAGAGCCGGGGCCCATCTCACCGCAATTTCGCGCCTGCTGGGTCCCGGATCTGCGCTTCGCTTGTCCGGGACACAAAGCGGAGCTCGCGCAGTTGTGCGCGTTTGGTTGACCGTTGGTTGCCTAAAATTTGCGGTAAGTTTTCGTTGACCAGCGTTGTTCCGCCACAGCTGTTACGCCCGCGTTTCGAAACGGGGCGGGGCTGTGCTGGAATGCGACAAGGGGGGCGGACGGAGGGTGAACAGGACCTTGCGAGGGTCAACAGAGTGTTGCGAAAAGTGCTTGTAGCACAGGCTTAATCCGCAATTCACTGTCTTTAATTCATGATCTCTTTATTCTCTTATTTAAGCCGTTCTTCAAACGAGCCCCTTAAGTTGCACCTATCAGGCGGGACACAAGTTTCGTCGAATAAGTGTCGATAAAAACGACAACAGGGGAAGTGTCATGATGAAAGCCGTCGCAACTGCGGCAGATACCGCAGAGCGCGTCTCCGGCCAGCAGGGTTCGGTGCAGTCGCTCTATCTGGAAGCTTTGACTCTGGTGGAGCGGCTGCATCGCCGGCTCCTCGACGTGATCAAGGACGAGTTCGATCGCCGCGGCCGTGCGGACATCAATTCGGTCCAGGCGCTCTTGCTCTACAACATCGGTGACAAGGAGCTGACCGCGGGCGAGTTGCGCACGCGCGGTTACTATCTCGGCTCCAACGTCTCCTACAATCTGAAGAAGCTCGTCGAGCTCGGTTTCCTCGATCATCAGCGCTCGCGCGTTGATCGCCGCTCGGTGCGCATCCGCCTGACCCCGCAGGGCCAGGAAATCCGCCGCATCGTCGATGCGCTCTACCAGAAGCACGTCAAGACAGTGGAGCAGGTCGGCGGCATCTCGGGCGAGGAATTCTCGACCCTCAACAAGTCGCTGCACCGTCTCGAGCGGTTCTGGACCGACCAGATCCTGTATCGGCTCTGAGTTCCAAGGGAGGCCAAGCCGGCCCCAAACAAGACCGGCAAGCCGCCCGAACGTGCCTCAACTTCCCCAAAGAGCGCCGGCCCGGATTTCGTCCGGGACCGGTGCGTTTTACTTTTTGCGGTGCGAAAAAAAATGTCTGGTTGTGAGGAACCAGTTCCGGGCTCGGCGCTTATCTCCTTCGGATCGGAGAAACGTCGATGCTGGTCGAGCGTGGGCTTCAGGCGCTGAACGTGGAACTTGTGAGCGAAGCCTACGCGATTGCGGCCAACTACCTTCGCCGCTCCGGCGCGATCCCACATTCCCTCGTCACCGACGAGCGCCTACTCGGGATCATCGTCAAGCTGCTCCAGCAGGGCGAATTCAACAAGATCAGGCTCGCCAACAAGGCGATCACCGGGTTTGAGATGCAGTCCGAGGCTCGAGCGGTTGCCTGATCAAAACTCCCAAAATTCGAGAGAACCAGAGGGTGCCATGGAAGCCGCCATCGACCGCATCATGCAGACCTATGACCTGCTCGCCAACCGCACCGCGGCGGCAAGCGAGGAGGCACGGGCCAAGGTCACGAACTATCTCACTACCTTGATGGAGGCCGGCGAGAAGGACCCCCACCGCTTGACGGTCTGCGGCCTGACTTATCTGCGGCAGCTCGACGGCAGCGTGGACCCCGTGAAAGCGGGGTATACCGGGCTTTAAAACCGCGCCGGCTGGGGCCGCCGGCCGTTGGGCGAGGTGCGGTCCAAAGTGGTTCTGTCCGGACATTCGCGGAAGGCGCGGTTCTATGAAACCGCTCCAATGCCGAGAACCTCCAATCCCCACCATATCTTGCACAAATCTCAGGCCGGACCCGCAAATGCTTGGCCGGGAGCGGGCAATGTGGTAGATCGCGCATGCTTCCGACCGCCACACCAGACCCGCCCGTAGCCCGCCAAAAGGCTGCGGCGGTGGAGATATTCGCAAGATGACCTCAGCCAAAACCGCTTCCGCGCCCGATTCGTTTTTCACCGCCTCGCTCGAGGAGGCCGACCCGGACATCGCCGCCGCCATCAAGGGCGAGCTCGGCCGGCAGCGCCATGAGGTCGAGCTGATCGCCTCCGAGAACATCGTCAGCCGGGCCGTGCTGGAAGCGCAGGGTTCGGTGATGACCAACAAATATGCGGAAGGCTATCCGGGCGCGCGCTACTACGGCGGTTGTGAGTGGGTCGACGTCGCCGAGAACCTTGCGATCGATCGCGCCAAGAAGCTGTTCGGCGCCAACTTTGCCAACGTGCAACCGAACTCCGGCAGCCAGATGAATCAGGCGGTGTTCCTGGCGCTGCTCCAGCCGGGCGACACCTTCATGGGTCTTGATCTTGCGGCCGGCGGCCATCTCACCCACGGCTCGCCCGTCAACATGAGCGGCAAGTGGTTCAAGGCCGCGCACTACACCGTGCGCCGCGAGGACCAGATCATCGACATGGACGCGGTCGCCAAGCAGGCCGAAGAGGTCAAGCCGAAGCTGATCGTCGCGGGCGGCTCGGCCTATTCTCGCGCCTGGGACTTCAAGCGTTTCCGCGAGATCGCCGATAGCGTCGGCGCGTATCTGCTGGTCGACATGGCTCACTTCGCCGGGCTCGTCGCCGGCGGCGTGCACGCCTCGCCGGTGCCCTATGCCCACGTCACCACCACCACGACGCACAAATCGCTGCGCGGTCCGCGTGGCGGCCTGATGCTCTGGAACGACGAGACGCTGACCAAGAAGCTAAACGGGGCGATTTTCCCGGGCCTGCAGGGAGGTCCCCTGATGCATGTGATCGCGGCGAAGGCGGTCGCCTTCGGCGAAGCGCTGCGTCCGGACTTCAAGGTCTACGCCAAGAACGTCGTCGAGAATGCCAAGGCGCTGGCCGAGGCGATGAAGAGCCATGGGTTCGATATTGTCTCGGGCGGCACCGACAACCATCTGATGCTCGTTGACCTCAGGCCGAAGGGCCTGAAGGGCAACGTCTCGGAGAAGGCGCTGGTCCGCGCCGCCATCACCTGCAACAAGAACGGCATTCCGTTCGATCCCGAAAAGCCGTTCGTCACCTCCGGCCTCCGCCTCGGCACTCCGGCCGCGACCACCCGCGGTTTCGGTGTCGCCGAATTCCAGCAGGTCGGCGGCATGATCGCCGAAGTGCTCAACGCGATCGCACAATCCGACGACGGCAAGGCGCCGCTCGTGGAAGCGGCGATCAAGGAACGGGTCAAGGCGCTCACCGACCGGTTCCCGATCTACCAGTAAGGTCAAGGTACACGGATGCGCTGCCCGAACTGCAACAGTCTCGATACGCAGGTAAAGGACTCGCGTCCGACCGAGGATTCGTCCGTCATCCGCAGGCGGCGCGTGTGCGTCGCCTGCAATTTCCGCTTCACCACCTTCGAGCGCGTGCAGCTGCGCGAGCTCACGGTGATCAAGCGCAACGGCCGCCGCGTGCCGTTCGACCGCGACAAGCTGATGCGCTCGGTGCAGATCTCGCTGCGCAAGCGGCAGGTCGAGCCGGAGCGGGTGGAGAAGATGGTCTCCACCATCGTGCGCGAGCTCGAGACCGGCGGTGAGGCGGAGATCTCCTCCGAGGTGATCGGCGAGACCGTGATGGAGCATCTGCGCACGCTCGACGACGTCGCCTATGTGCGCTTTGCTTCCGTCTACCGCAATTTCCGCGAGGCCAAGGATTTCGCCGACGTGCTCGGCGAGCTCTCCGGTGAGGAGGAAGCGCGGCTCGCCGCGATCCGCAAATGATCTTCCGCATCCTGGAAGATCAGTTGGCGCAGAAGGCCCGTGAGGGCAAGGATGCCGATCTCCGCTTCATGCAGCTCGCGCTGGCGCTTGGGCGCCGCGGGCAGGGCCGCACCTGGCCTAATCCGGCCGTCGGCGCGGTCATCGTCAAGGACGGCGTGATCGTCGGTCGCGGCTGGACACAGCCTGGCGGGCGGCCGCATGGCGAGCCCGAAGCCTTGCGGCGGGCAGGCGAAGCGGCGCGCGGCGCCACGCTCTATGTCACGCTGGAGCCGTGCTCGCATTTCGGCAAGTCGCCGCCTTGCGCCGATGCGGTGATCGCCGCCGGGATCGAGCGGGTCGTAGCGGCGATCGAGGATCCCAATCCTGAAGTCGCCGGCCAGGGTCATGCGCGCTTGCGGGCAGCCGGCATAATGGTGGACGTCGGTCTGTGCGCGGCAGAGGCTGCGTTCGATCACGCCGGGCATTTCCGTCGCATCCGGGACAAGCGTCCTCACGTGATCCTGAAGCTTGCGGTCTCGCCTGACGACAAGATCGGCGCGGCCGGCGGCAAGCCGGTCGCGATCACCGGCGAGGCGGTGCGCAATCGCGTGCATCTCTTGCGCGCTCAGAGCGATGCCATCCTGGTCGGCATCGGCACGGTGCTGGCGGACGATCCGATGCTCACCTGCCGCCTGCCGGGCATGGGGGCGCGCTCGCCGGTGCGGGTCGTGCTCGATCAGAACCTGCGCATTCCCGGCGCGAGCAAGCTTGTCCGCACTGCGCGAGAAACACCGCTCTGGGTGGTGAGTTCTGAACTCGCCGAAGCCGCAGCCGCCACACGGCTTGGCGCGGCCGGTGCGCAAATGTTGCGTGTGCCGTCGGTCGGTGCATCAGGACTCGATCTCACGGCCGTGCTGCATGCGCTGGCCGAGAAAGGCATCACGCGGCTGATGGTCGAAGGCGGCAGCCGTGTCGCCGCGTCCTTCGTCGCGGCCGACCTCGTCGACGAAATCTGGCTGTTCCGCGGCACGGAAGAGGTGGGCTCTGGCGGCGTCGATGCGCTCGATGCATTGCCCCTGTCGAAAATCACGCAGTCGCGGGCCTACAAGGTTCATGCTAGCGAGACATTCGACAAGGATACTCTCACCGTTTACGAGCGCTCGTAATGTTCACTGGCATTGTCACCGATATTGGCGAGATCGTCAGTTTCACGCCGACGGCGCAGGGGCAGCTGCACCGTCTGCGCATCGCCTGCAATTATGATCGCGCCACCATCGCCGATGGCGCCTCGATCGCCTGCAACGGCGTCTGCCTCACCGTGGTCGCCTCCGGCGTTCAAGCGGACAAGACGTGGTTCGAGGTCGATGCCGCCGCCGAGACGCTGGCGCTGACGACCGCAAAACACTGGAAGGTCGGCACACGGCTGAACCTCGAGCGGGCGCTGAAGATCGGCGACGAGCTCGGCGGTCATATTGTCGCCGGCCATGCCGACGGTGTCGCGACGCTTCTCAGCCGCGAGGACCTGCCCGAGATGGCGCGGTTCGAGCTCTCGACGACGCGCGAGCTGGCGCGCTTCATCGCCACCAAGGGCTCGATCACGCTCGACGGCGTCTCGCTGACCGTCAATACAGTGAAGGACGTGACCTTTTCGGTGCTTATCATCCCGCACACGCTGACGGTGACGACGATCGGCGGCTGGAAAGCGGGGGACGAGGTCAATATCGAGGTCGATCTGATGGCTCGCTACGCGGCGCGGCTGACGGAAATGACGGCGTAGCCGTCATTCCGGGGCGATGCGTTAGCATCGAACCCGGAATCTCGAGATTCCGGGTTCGGCTCTTCGAGCCGCCCGGAATGACCATGTCTTTAGAACTTGGCTTACCTGCTTCCGGCGACTACATAGCGCCGACCCTTTCGAAACGGATTGAACGATGGCAGACGCGCGGCGCGCACCCCTGAAAGACCAGACCGACATTTCCGGCGCCCGCGCGCTGATTGTCGAAGCGCGGTTCTATGACGATCTCCAGGACGCGCTTCTCGACGGCGCAATCGCCGAGCTGAAGGCGGCCGGCCTGACGCATGAGGTCATCACGGTTCCCGGCGCGCTGGAAATTCCGGCGGCGGTCGCCATCGCGGTCGACGCGGCTGCGGCGAACGGCAAGCCCTATGACGCAGTGATCGCGCTCGGCTGCGTCATCCGCGGCGACACCATTCATTTCGAGATCGTCTCGCAGGAATCCTCGCGCGCGCTGATGGATCTTGCCGTGGCGCGAAAGCTGCCGCTCGGCAACGGCATTCTCACCGTCAACACCGAAGCGCAGGCCTGGGCGCGGGCACGCGCCAGCGAGCTCAACAAAGGCGGCGATGCCGCACGTGCCGCGCTTGTGATGCTGCGCATCAAACGCCGTCTGGCGCAGGCCTGAGCCATGGCCGACAACAACAAAAAGCCGGCGGGTGCTCCGGAGAAGAAGGCGAACCGCCGCGGCGCGGCGCGGCTCGCCGCCGTCCAGGCGCTCTACCAGATGGACATCGCCGGTGCGGGCATCAACGACATTTTTGCGGAGTTCGAGAGCCACTGGCTCGGCAACGAGGTCGAGGGCGATACGTACCTTCCGGCGGAGGCCGCCTTCTTCCGCGACGTCGTTTCCGGCGTCGTGCGCGACCAGAAGAAGCTCGATCCGCTGATCGACGAGGCGCTGTCGAAGGGCTGGCCCCTGAAGCGGATCGAGGCGATCCTGCGTGCAGTGCTGCGGGCCGGGGCCTATGAGCTCCAGCACCGCAAGGACGTCCCGGGCCGCGTCGTGGTCTCTGAATATGTCGACGTCGCCAACGCTTTCGTCGACCGCGAGGAGACCGGCATGGTCAACGCAGTCCTCGACCAGATCGGCCGCCAGTTTCGCGGTGACGAGTTCGGGCGTGGGTAGCGATACCCTGGGGTGATGAAGTGATGCGGTATGATTGCCCCATACATCGCCATCATCACCCGCGAAGGCGGGTGATCCAATACGGCGGGGCCTATCGATGTCGCCCGAGCTCTCTGGAATACCGGATCGCCCAGTCGCTTTTTTGGAGACGCGCTTCGCGCCTTTGCCGGGGCGATGACAGAGAGGAGTGAGGCTGGCGCCGATGGCAGACACGCAAAATCTCTCTGGCGAAGACTCCCTCATCGCGCGCTATTTCAAGCCGCTGGCGATCGATCCCGGCGCGTTCGGCCTAGTCGACGATGCCGCGATCCTGAGATCGGCTGGCGAGGACATCGTCGTCACCACCGATGCGGTAGTGGAGGGCGTGCATTATCTTGCCGCTGATCCGCCTGACACCATCGCGCGCAAGGCGCTGCGGGTGAACCTGTCCGATCTCGCGGCCAAGGGCGCGGTCCCAGCCGGATTCGTGCTGACGCTGGCATTGCGCAACGGGGAGGATGCCTGGCTGCGGCCGTTTGCGGATGCGCTCGGCGAGGACGCCAAGAGCTTCGCGTGCCCGCTGCTCGGCGGCGATACGGTGTCGACGCCGGGACCGCAGATGATCTCGATCACTGCCTTCGGCCGCGTCCCGCAAGGACGAATGGTCGGTCGCATCGGCGCCCGGCCGGGCGACCGCATTCTGGTGACGGGGACGATCGGCGATGCCGCGCTCGGCCTCCACGTGCTCACCGGCGGCGCTGCGGCCGGCGCGCTGACATCCGATCCCGCCGCGCGGGATTTTCTGGTCTCGCGCTATCGCGTGCCGCGGCCGCGCAATGCGCTGGCGCAGGCCGTGCGCGATCACGCAAGCGCCGCGATGGATGTCTCCGACGGGCTCGCGGGCGATCTCGCCAAGCTTTGCGCAGCATCCGGTGTCTCGGCCACGGTCGACGTCGCGAACATACCGCTATCGGCTGCGGCAGCAGGCCTGGTCGCGCGCAAGGCTGTTGGCGTCGAGACGCTACTGGCCGGTGGCGACGATTACGAGGTGCTGTGCACCGTCCCGCCGGCGCAAAGCGATGCGCTGATCGCCTCGGGGCGGGCGGCTGGCCTTGCCGTCACGGCGATCGGCACGATTGTTGCGGGCCAAGAGCCGCCGCGCTTCCTTGATGGGCAGGGGCAGGAATTGACTTTGAAGCGCCTTTCGTACAGCCATTTCTAGGAATCGCTCCAAGCCAGCGCCAGACGCTCAGGGCCCGGCCTAAATACCTGCCGAGATCGGCTGTTTCGGCCTTATCCGGCGTTGCACCCTCAATTTGATTTTGGCAAGCTCGCAACCGACTGGGGCCGCCCCTTCGGGCAAGGGGCGGCTTTGTTCAAAATCAAGGCGCCGCACCGCACGACGGACAACAAAAGGCGCCGGGGGTACATCAAGGATCTGAGGCAAAAAATCACATGACAGCATTATGGTTGATAGTACTCTGCGGAGTGCTTTCCGTCGTCTACGCGATTTGGGCGACGTCTTCGGTGTTGAGCGCGGATGCGGGGTCGCCGCGCATGCAGGAGATCGCAGGAGCGGTGCGCGAAGGTGCACAGGCGTATCTGCGGCGCCAGTACACCACGATCGGTCTCGTCGGCATCGTCATCTTCGTGCTGCTTGCCTATTTCCTTGGGGTTTATGTCGCGATCGGTTTTGCCATCGGCGCCATCCTGTCGGGGGCGGCCGGCTTCATCGGCATGAACGTCTCGGTCCGCGCCAATGTGCGCACTGCTCAGGCCGCGACGACCTCGCTCGCGGGCGGCCTGGAGCTCGCCTTCAAAGCAGGCGCCATCACTGGCCTTCTGGTCGCCGGTCTCGCCCTGCTGGGCGTCACACTCTATTTCGCCTTCCTGGTCCACTCGCTTAAGCTCGCGCCCGACAGCCGTCTCGTCGTCGACGCCCTGGTGGCGCTCGGCTTCGGCGCCTCGCTGATCTCGATCTTCGCCCGTCTTGGCGGCGGTATCTTCACCAAGGGGGCGGACGTCGGCGGCGACCTCGTCGGCAAGGTCGAGGCCGGCATCCCCGAGGATGACCCGCGCAACCCCGCCACGATCGCCGACAATGTCGGCGACAATGTCGGCGACTGTGCCGGCATGGCCGCTGACCTGTTCGAGACCTATGCGGTGACCGCCGTCGCCACCATGGTCCTGGCGGCGATCTTCTTCGCCAAGACGCCGATCCTCGCCAACATGATGACGCTGCCGCTCGCGATCGGCGGCATCTGCATCATCACCTCGATCATCGGCACCTTCTTCGTGAAGCTCGGGCCGAGCCAGTCGATCATGGGCGCGCTCTACAAGGGCCTGATCGCGACCGGCATCCTGTCCCTGATAGGCATCGCGCTGGTGATCTACTACTTGATCGGCTTCGGCAAGCTCGACGGCGTCGACTACACCGGCACAGCTCTGTTCGAATGCGGCGTGGTCGGCCTCGTCGTCACGGCGCTGATCATCTGGATCACCGAATACTACACCGGCACCGACTATCGACCGGTGAAGTCGATTGCCCAGGCTTCGGTGACCGGTCACGGCACCAACGTGATCCAGGGCCTCGCCGTCTCGATGGAAGCGACCGCGCTGCCCGCGATCGTCATCATCGCCGGCATCCTGGTCACCTACAGCCTCGCTGGGCTGTTCGGCATCGCGATCGCGACTGCCACCATGCTGGCGCTGGCCGGCATGATCGTCGCGCTCGACGCATTCGGTCCGGTCACCGACAATGCCGGTGGCATTGCCGAGATGGCGGGCCTGCCGAAGGAGGTGCGCAAGTCGACCGACGCGCTCGACGCGGTCGGCAACACCACCAAGGCGGTGACGAAGGGCTACGCGATCGGCTCGGCCGGACTCGGTGCGCTGGTGCTGTTCGCGGCCTACAACCAGGACCTCAAGTTCTTCGTTGCCGACTCCGCGCGCCATCCCTACTTCGCAGGCGTCAATCCGGACTTCTCGCTCAACAATCCCTACGTGGTGGTGGGCCTGTTGTTCGGCGGCCTCTTGCCGTATCTGTTCGGCGCGATGGGCATGACGGCCGTCGGCCGTGCTGCCGGCGCGATCGTGGAAGAGGTGCGCCGTCAGTTCCGCGAGAAGCCCGGCATCATGCAGGGCACTGACAAACCGGACTACGGCAAGGCGGTGGATCTGCTCACGAAAGCGGCGATCAAGGAGATGATCATCCCCTCGCTGCTGCCGGTGCTGTCGCCCATTGTCGTCTACTTCCTGATCTACGCGATCGCGGGTGGAGGTGCGGCCGGCAAGTCAGCGGCGTTCTCGGCGGTGGGCGCGATGCTGCTCGGCGTAATCGTGACGGGCCTGTTCGTCGCGATCTCCATGACCTCGGGCGGCGGCGCCTGGGACAACGCCAAGAAGTACATCGAGGACGGCCATTTCGGCGGCAAAGGTAGTGATGCCCACAAGTCGGCGGTGACCGGCGACACCGTCGGCGATCCCTACAAGGACACCGCCGGCCCCGCGGTGAACCCGATGATCAAGATCACGAACATCGTGGCCTTGCTGCTGCTGGCGATCTTGGCGCATTGAGCGGCGGAAGTGGAACGAGACAAAACCCCGCGGCGCGAGCCGCGGGGTTTTCTTTCTCATTGTCATTCCGGGGCGGTCCGCAGACCGAACCCGGAATCTCGAGATTCCGGGTTCGGCTCGTTGGAGCCGCCCCGGAATGACGCTGTGCGTTACTGCACGTCCATCTGCAGGCCTTCCTTCTGGATGATCGCGGCGAACTTCTTTGTCTCGGCATCCACGAAGGCGGCGAAGTGCTGCGGCGTGCCGTAGTCGGCGCGGGCGCCCATGGCGGCGATCTGCTTCTTGATGTCGTCGCGCTCCAGCATCGCCTTCACTTGGAGATTGAGCGCTTCGAGCACGGGCGCGGGGACGCCCTTCGGCAGGAAGACGGCGAACCAGGAGGACACGTCGAAGTTCGCCAGCTCCGGCGCGCTCTCGCGCATGGTCGGCAGATTCGGCGCGAGCTCGCTACGCTCGGTCGTGGTGACGCAGAGGCCGTTGAGCGTGCCGTTCTGCACCTGCGGCAGGCTCGGATAGAGATTGTCGAACAGGATCTGGATGTCGCCCGCGAGCGCGGCCTGGAGTGCGGGGCCGGCGCCGCGGAACGGGATGTGGGTCATCTTCAACCCGGTGAGCTGAAGGAACCAGGCGCCGGTGAGGTGAGGGCTCTGGCCGACGCCTGAGGAGGCGTAGCTGAGCTTGTCCGGATTGGCCTTCAGGTACGCGATCAGCTCGGGAATCGATGTGATGCCGGTCTTCGGATGCGCCGAGACGATGTTCGGAATCCGGATCATGTTGGAGACCGGCTGGAGCTGCTCCGGCTTGTAGGTGAGGTTCTTGAAAATGCTGTAGGCGATCGCGTTCGGCCCCGGATTGCCGATCAGGATGGTGTGACCATCGGGCTTGGCGCGGACCACCTCGGCTGTGCCAATGGTGCCGCCACCGCCCGAGCGGTTCTCCACGACCGCCGACTGGCCCCAGGCAGTCTGCAGATGCGCGGCGAGGAGCCTGCCCATGACGTCGGTCGAGCCGCCAGCCGCCGCCGGCACGATGAGGCGAACGTTCTCGGTGGGCTTCCAGTCGGCCAGGCTCGATCGCGGCAGGATTGCTGCGGCCGAGAGGCCGGCAGCGCCAGCGAGCACACGACGACGGGACAAAAAAGTCTTGGGCACGAGTCCACTCCCTGCTTCTCGTTTTGCAGCGAGCGTAGGGAACCCGACGTGCGACGGCAAGTCGCACGAAACGGCACGACGCCGCAGGCTCGAGCCCATTCCGGTGCAATCGGAACGGGCTCCAGATTCTTCATGCGCTTTCTTTACGCGAACCGGTATCCACTTGGCTCGAAAACGCCCTAAGGGCTCAGTTAAAGCTGAGCAGCTTGAACAGCGGGGTGAGGTAGCTCATCTCCTGACCCGAGGTCGCCGTGGTGCGGCTGATGAAGTCGAAGATCTTGCCGTCCTGAAGGCCGTAATTCGCCAGCCGGCGCACGCGCCGGTTCTTGTCGAAATAGATCGCGATCACGCGTTGGTCGACCACCTTCTGGTTCATGAAGGCGACGGGACGCTCGGAGCGCTGGGAGATGTAGTAGAACACCTCGCCGTCCAGGGTCGCGACGGTGGAGGGCGTGCCCATCACGATCAGCACCTGGTCCTGGCTCGCGCCAATCGGAATCTGCTCCAGTGCCCCAGGCGGCAGGATGTAGCCCTTCTGGAACTGCTCGCCGGTGCAACCCGCAAGCGCCGCGCTGACCAGGGTCGCGGCCGCGACTATGCGCAGGCCGCGCCAACATGCGTGAAGGCCGCGCCGCTGACTTGCGCGCTGGCTGGTCTGGTTCGTTATCGTCATTGCGGAACTGATTCCGTCCCCTTGCGTCGCGCGAGGCGCTGAAGTACCGGGCGGAGGCTCTGAATGCAACACGCGCGCGCCTGCTTGCGGACACCACAATGCTTTGGCCGTTCAATCACTTCAGGAAACCCCGGCTAGCCCCGCGGGGCACCATCGAGGCCATCTATGGCATGATCGTGACGCAGGCGCGAGAACCCATATTTTACCGTGACTTGGGCGTGCCGGACACGGTTAACGGGCGTTTCGACCTGTTGCTGCTGCATCTTTGGCTGCTGCTGCGCCGCCTGCGCACGGTCCAGGGCGCCCCCGAGCTGTCGCAGGCGCTGTTCGACCGCTTCTGCGAGGACATGGACGACAATCTCCGCGAGATGGGGGTGGGCGACCAGACCGTGCCGAAGCGGATGCGGGCTTTTGGCGAGGCCTTCTATGGCCGCGTCCAGGCCTATGACCAGGCCATGGAGGGCGGCGGCGAGGCGCTGGCATCGGCGATCTGCAAGAATATCTTGAACGGGACCGGCATCGATCAGGCGCAGAGGCTCGCGGCTTATGCCCGGGCCACAGAAGCCGATCTCGGCCGGACCGACGAGGCCGCGCTCTTGCGCGCGTCCTTCAAGTTTCCCCCAGCCCTCCCAGAGGATGTCACGCCATGAGCCGACCGACGACCGGATCCGAGCCCGATCCCTGGCGGGCGCCCGTCATCGTGGCGCAGGTCCCTGACACCGGCCTGCATCGCGTACTCGAGGCCTCGGCGGCCGAACGGCAGGCCATGGCCGAGCTCGCGGGCCTGCGGGAGATCCTGTCCGCTCATGCCAGCTTCGATGTGGTGCCGAGAAGCGGCGGGCGGATCCAGGTCACGGGGCTGGTCCGCGGCCGGATCGGCCAGACCTGCGTCGTCACGCTCGATCCGATCGAGACCGAGATCGAGGAGGAGGTGGACCTGATGTTCGCTCCCGAAGCCGAGGCGCGCCGGCTGGCCGACCTGATCGAGGAGGGACAGGACGACGAGGCGCTGCCTGCGGTCGCCGACCCGCCGGAGGCGATCGTCAATGGCATCATCGACCTTGGGCGTCTCGCCACTGACGCGCTGTTTCTGGCAATCGATCCCTATCCGCGCAAGGAGGGGGCCGTGTTCGAGGCGGACGTCACCGCCCTCGATCCCGAGGACCATCCCTTCGCAGCCCTGAAGGCCCTGCAGGACAGGAAAAAGGGCAAATAGCTTGGATTTGCGGCGGGACCGCTTCGGACCGGACACGAACCGTTTGCCGCGCTGGTTTGAAGAACGGTTTCATCCGTTTGATTTCAATGCGTTTCCGCCCTGATTTGTCGGTGCGCTCGCGGATCGTCCTGAATGCAAAAGGCTGGGGGCAAGAGGTTGTTTCGGGGGTACAAAACGCTATTGTCGCGGCCCGGTCCGGGTGCGGCGTGGCGCTCGGCCAACCGCCATGTCCGTGGCGAACCCATTTTGCGGCCCGCTAGCTTAAGACCGCACGAGACCAGTTCCAGGACTTTCATGCCAAGCAAGATTCGCATCGCGCTGGACGCCATGGGAGGCGATGTCGGCCCCGCCGTGGTCATTCCCGGCGCTGCCATCTCGCTTGGCAGGCACCGCGACAGCGAATTCCTGCTGGTCGGGGACCGCGCCAAGATCGAGCCCGAGCTCGAAAAGCACTCCGCGCTCAAGGCCGCCTCGAAGATCATCCATACCGACGTCGCGGTCAGCATGGAGGACAAGCCGAGCCAGGCGTTGCGGCGCGGCCGCAAAACCTCCTCGATGTGGCTCGCGATCGATGCCGTGAAGAAGGGCGAGGCGGATGTTGCGATCTCCGCCGGCAACACCGGCGCGCTGATGGCGATGGCGCGTTTCCACCTACGCACGCTGCCGGGCATCGACCGCCCGGCGATCACCGGGATATGGCCAACTAAGCGTGGCCAGTCCGTCGTGCTCGACCTCGGTGCGACCATCGGCGGCGACGCCCACCATTTGGTGTCGCTCGCGCTCATGGGCGCGGCCATGGCGAGCGTGCTGTTCGACAAGACGCGGCCCACGGTCGGGCTGCTCAACATCGGCGCCGAGGAGATCAAGGGCCACGAGGAGATCCGCGAGGCTAGCGAGATCCTGCGTGCGAGGAACCTGCCGGAGCTCGACTATATCGGCTTCGTCGAGGGCGACGGCATCGGCAAGGGGCTGGCCGACGTCATCGTGACCGAAGGTTTTAGCGGCAACATCGCGCTCAAGGCCGCCGAGGGAACCGCACGGCAGATGGCGGAATTACTCCGTAACGAGATGCAGCGGAGCTGGCTGTCCAAGCTCGGCTATCTGTTTGCGCGCAGCGCTTTTCAGGCCCTGCGCGACAAGATGGACCCAAACAAGTCGAATGGCGGCGTGTTCCTGGGACTGAAGGGACTAGTGGTCAAGAGCCATGGCGGAATCAGCGCCGAAGGCTTTGCCTATGCGATCGATGTTGGCTATGAGATGGCTCACTACGATCTCCTGAACAAGATCAATCAGATGCTCAACCGCGAGGGTGGTGCACTCAGTTCCGTGCAGGCCGCGCAGGAGGCTGTTTCGTGACGAAAATTCGTTCGGTCGTGCTCGGCTGCGGCTCTTATCTGCCGGAGCAGGTGGTGACCAACGCCCAATTGGCGGCCCGCATCGACACCTCCGACGAGTGGATCGTACAGCGCACCGGCATCCGTGAACGGCACATGGCGGCTGAGGGCGAGTTCACCTCGCACTTGGCGCTGCGGGCGGCGCAGGCTGCGCTGAGCGATGCGGGGGTGGACGCGCAATCGATCGAGCTGATCGTGCTGGCGACCTCGACGCCGGATAATACGTTTCCCGCAACCGCGGTCGCCGTGCAGCACGGGCTCGGCATCAACCATGGCGCGGCGTTCGACCTCCAGGCGGTCTGCTCCGGTTTCGTGTTCGCGCTGGCCACCGCCGACAATTTCCTGCGCACCGGCGCCTATAAGCGCGCGCTGGTGATCGGCGCCGAGACCTTCTCGCGCATCCTCGACTGGAACGACCGCGGCACCTGCGTACTGTTCGGCGACGGCGCCGGCGCTGTCGTGCTGGAGGCGCAGGAGCAGCCGGGCACCGCCGCGACCGACCGCGGCATCGTGACCACTCATCTGCGCTCCGATGGCCGCCACAAGGCAAAGCTGTTCGTCGACGGCGGGCCGTCCTCGACACAGACCGTCGGCCATCTGCGTATGGAGGGCCGCGAGGTCTTCAAGCATGCGGTGGGCATGATCACGGACGTGATCGTCGATGCCTTCCAGGCGACCGGGCTCAATGCCGACAGCATCGACTGGTTCGTGCCGCACCAGGCCAACAAGCGAATCATCGACGCCTCCGCGCACAAGTTGCATATCGCGCCGGAGAAGGTGGTGCTGACCGTGGACCGTCACGGCAACACCTCGGCGGCTTCGATTCCCTTGGCGCTGTCGGTGGCACGCAGGGACGGCCGCATCAAGAAGGGCGACCTGGTTCTCCTGGAGGCCATGGGCGGCGGCTTCACCTGGGGCTCCGCGCTCGTGCGCTGGTAGCAACAGTCGATAAAATTTTGCCGGAATCAGCGCGATTATCGATGCGTCTGCATTGATGAGCGCTGTTGACCGTTGTATCGTAAGCTCCTAATTTCAGACAACAATTGTTCGCCGTGATGTGGGGCAGGGCGATGACCGATCAAAGCAAAACCGTAACGCGTGTCGATCTGTGCGAAGCCGTCTACCAGAAGGTGGGCCTGTCGCGCACGGAATCGTCCGCCTTCGTGGAACTCGTGCTCAAGGAGATCACCGACTGCCTTGAGAAGGGCGAGACGGTGAAATTGTCCTCGTTCGGCTCCTTCATGGTGCGCAAGAAGGGTCAGCGTATCGGCCGTAATCCGAAGACCGGCACCGAGGTGCCGATCTCGCCGCGCCGGGTGATGGTGTTCAAGCCGTCGGCGATCCTGAAGCAGCGGATCAACGCCCAGCACCGCACCAATGGCGACGCCAGCAAGGCTCAACCCGAGGCGTAATCGCCTTTCGGAAAGGATTGGCATTTGGACAAGGCGCCGGATGCGTTCCGAACCATCAGCGAAGTAGCGCAGGAACTCGACATTCCGCAGCACGTGCTGCGGTTCTGGGAGACGCGGTTCTCCCAGATCAAGCCAATGAAGCGCAGCGGCGGCCGCCGCTACTACCGCCCCGACGACGTCGACCTGCTCAAGGGCATCCGCCGCCTGCTCTACGGGGAGGGCTACACCATCCGCGGGGTGCAGCGGATCCTGAAAGAGCACGGCGTCAAATCGGTGCAGGGCCTCGCCGACAGCGCCGCCGCGGTCTCGTTCGGGGCCATCGAGGACGCCATCGGCGCGAGCTTGATGGAGCCCGACGACGAGGCACCGATCAGGGGCGTCACCGACAGCGACGATGACGATTACCAGGGCGACGAAGAGGAAGGCATCGACTTCCGCTTCGCCGAGATCGACGACGAGGACATCCTCACCACCTTCCGCAAGGGCGGCACTGCCGCCGCGCCGGCTGGCCCCAGCGCGCTGGACCGGGAGCGGCTAGGGCGGGCGCTCGCCGACCTCGTTGCCTGCCGTGAGATGCTGGATCAGGCGCTGAAGGACGGGTAGGGCCGTTCCGCCGGCTTTGCGGGCAGTTCCGGAATTTGAGCCGACACCAATTTGGTGCGGGCGCCTTGCACAAGGCGGCGATCCTAGCTAATGGAACGGCATTCGGAGCGTGGCGCAGCCCGGTTAGCGCACTAGTCTGGGAGACTAGGGGTCGGAGGTTCAAATCCTCTCGCTCCGACCATTTTCTCAACTCATCTGTCGGGTGGATTGACCGTCGGCGTGGAGTCTGCTCCCGCCCGTGACGGATGCGCGCTTCAGTCGTGGATGGCTGCTTCGGTAGTCGGGAAACAAAAACGCCGAAAACAACCCCATGCACAGTAGCGATGTCATTGGAGAATGACGGTTTTCCGAAGCGATTTGACAGCGGTGGAGAAGAGACTGCCAGGGTCACTTAAGTAGAGGGCCGGGGGTTATCGGATTTGCGCCATTCGGCGCTGCCGTCAGCCCGCAGAGTAAATGGTATACTGACGAGAATAATGGCGCAGTAGCGTCGGAGTTCTTTGAATTGCAGGCCATTTCGCTTCGACGCCGGTTGTGTGTTCACAACACCTCTGCACGAATCTGAGCCACGCCACGATCGGTAATCCCCAAGCTGCGCGCAGCGGCCAGCGAAAGGTCGAGGACACGACTGCGGACGAACGGACCGCGGTCATTGACTGTGACGATGACGCTTCGGCTGCCGTGAGTAACGCGCAACTTGGTGCCGAAGGGCAGGTGGCGGTGCGCCGCTGTTAGCCGATTACGATCAAACGATGAACCGCTTGCTGTCTTGCCTTTGGGATAAGAATAGTAGGAGGCTTTGCCGGAAATGACACGATGAGAAGATTGGGCTCCTAAACGATCTTTCGAGGGCTCTTCCGGAGTCAGAGGTTGCGCTTGCTGTGGGGTCGAAGGTTGCGATTGCGTTTCGTCCTTCTTTGTCTGGTCGAGCCCTTCAGGAACTGGCTCCGCGTGTGCTTTGGGAATGATGGACCACCTGTCGTCGAAGGTTTGCGCGACAGCAGGAGTCGAGCAGATCGCCATCCAAGCTGGGATTGTTGCAATCGCGATCATTCTACAAAGAACTTGCATGATCGGCCTCACGCATGAAACTGACGGACAATGCAAACTCATCGGCCTGTGTTCCTGCACCAGCATTTCTCGTGCAGACAAAGGTGAATGCATACCGCTGGTTCGATGCCTAGTTCCGAGAGTACTAAAGGCGCAGCGCAGCAAGCACTTGTCTCGCTGCGGCGCATCACGCCGTAGATCTGCGGCGAGGCACGAAATTGCCGCACCCAGCAGCCGCTGCTTGGCTTCTACTCGGAGAGTGCAGTCCTTCGATCTCGAAACTGCTCGAGCTTCGCAATTTGTGTTAGCTGCCACAACGGGGCATCGGGTTGAAGGCTTCAACGTCCTTTAGCTGGCCGGTACAGGGAATCTGCTCGGCGGGGACGCGGTACAGTTTCGGGTCGATGCGCGTGATCATTGTCACGGAGCGCGGCGGCTCAATGATGCTGGCGCTATCGAGCCCATGCGGAGGGAGAGGGGCGCGCCTTCCCGGGCGTTTCCTCGGCGTCGTAGTTCTACGGGCTTAAGCGTGGCCCTTGATCTCGTAGTGACCAGGCACGCATTTGTAGCGATCGAGGCGCCAGTTGGCGCGATAGATCGGATGCTCGCCCATCCATTTCGCAAGCGGGGCCTGTGCGCCGATCGCGCATTGCATCATCGACATCTCGGGCGTCATGTTGCTGTCGGTCACGATTTCCTCGACGCAACTGCCTGAGCTGGCTGCGCTTAGCCGGCAGAGCACGGCAACGACGGTCACGAACATTCCTGTCACCTCATCGGTTATTTCTGACCACGAAGAGGATGCAAGCGGAGTGCCAGAGCCTGTGACACGCAACAAATACGCTGGCCTGGGCCGACTTGCCCCAGCGTACGGAATCGATTTGACGATTCGGATTATAAAAAAATTCCCGCTAACACGAAGCCGGACAAATACGGGGCCGGCCTCAGCAATGGGCGGATTGTGGGCTATCGCATACGGCTTTTTGAGCGGCCTTGCGCGCACACCTCGTCCTTGAGACGATTGCTTCACGCGGTCTCCTCAGGATGAGGCTCGCTCAAACTGATGCCGCGCATTGTGTCCTCATCCTGAGGACCTGCTGAAAGCGCGCGTCTCGAAGGATGCGCCGCGGTGAGAGGTCGCCGGACCACGGTGACCTCGACGAGGCTGCCGATGCCCTCATGTGAATAGTCCGCGGCCCGAAATCACCGGCGTCGAATGATCGCGCTGATGCGCTTTTACCTGCCGATGCGACGCTGCTACATTTTACGCGGCGCCCCGCAGCGCGGGCAGCTCTGAAGAAACATACCGACAAGGGGAGGGACCGAAGTCCCATGAAGGATTTTGCAGGAAAGATCGCAGTCATCACCGGCGGCGGCACGGGAATGGGGCGCGAGCTCGCACGGCAGCTCGTGGCTGAGGGCTGCAACGTCGCGATGTGCGACGTCTCGGAAGCCGCGATGGCCGAGACCAAGCGGCTCTGCGAGGCCGAGAAGCTGCCGCAAGGCCTGCGCGTCACGACGCATGTCGCCGACGTCGCGATCGAGGACCATCTGAAGCGTTTTCGCGACGAGCTCGCCGACCAGCAGAAAACGGACCGGATCCATTTGTTGTTCAACAATGCCGGCATCGGCGGTGGCGGCAGCCTGTTCACCAACACGCGCGAGCAGTGGGAGCGCACCTTCAACATCTGCTGGGGCGGCGTCTATCTCGGCGTGCGCACCTTCCTGCCGATGCTGGTCGCCGCGGACGAGGCGCACATCGTCAACACCGCGAGCGTCAACGGCTTCTGGGCCTCGATCGGCATGAACCAGGCGCACACCGCCTACAGCTCGGCGAAGTTCGCGGTGAAGGGATTTACCGAAGCGCTGATCAACGACCTCCGCTTGCACGCGCCGCACGTCAAATGCTCGGTGGTGATGCCCGGTCACATCGGCACCTCGATCGTCTCCAATTCGCGCAAGGTGCAGAGCAGTGATGGCTCGGACCGGCTCAATGCCGACGAGGTCGCGCTGACCCGCAAGCGCATGATCGCGGCCGGCGTGCCAGATGCCGACAAAATGACGGAGGAGGACATCCAGGCGGCGTTTGCCGAGCGCGCCCGCAGCTTCCTGGAGGATGCGCCGACGACGGCGGCCGAGGCCGCGAAGATCATTCTCGACGGGGTCAAGGCGGAGCGATGGCGCATTCTCGTCGGCGAGGACGCCAAGCGCCTCGACGAGCGCGTGCGCGCCGCGCCGGAGCAGGCCTACGACCGCGCCTTCTACGAAAGTTTTACGCAGGAGGTCGGCTGGCGGCTGGGTTGAGGCCGCCTGCGAGCGGGGCGCCCATGTGGGTATGATGATCGTCATGGCAAGAGGTGCTCAGGCAATTTTACGTGCCACCTCTTGCCAATGTGACGTCCGCATCATGACCGATCGGTATGTCACGCATGCGACACGACAATGTTCAAGCGATGGTGATCTCGAACGGCTTTCATTTTGGTCGCGGCTGCTTGGTTGGGGACCTGAAATGGTTTAGTCAAGCAGGCGTAACGCGCGACGATAGAGCGTAGCTCCCGATGATGCCCGCATGCCTCTCCGACGACTGGACCCTTTGCCCGGAGCGAGAGGACATCTCCGCTGAATTCACGCGGCTGCTCACCGCGGCTCAGGAGGGCGGCGCCACCATCGCCGAATGCCTGATGATCGCGCGGCAGCTGAAGCGGGGCGACGGCCGCTCCTGGCACCGCGAGTGGAAGAAGTTGGCGCAAGCCAATCGGCAGCGCGCCGAGGCGGCCTCCGCAGAAGGTCACATGGCGAGCGCACGGCGCAACTGGCTGCGCGCCATGAACTACTATGGCGCCGCGGCGATGCCGCTCCAGCAGGACGACGAGCGCCGCTGGGTCGTTGTGCTCGCAATGCAGGAATGCGCACGCCGCTACCTTTCCGCGCGCAGCCCGGCCGGTGAAGTCGTGACCGTCCCCTGGCTCGACGGACATGCGCTGCAGGGCTACTTCCTACCTGCGCCGTCGGGAAGCGGGCGGGCTCCGACCGTGATCTGCATCGGCGAGCCCGGCCACCGCAAGGAGGAATTCCTGTTCAAGCTCGTGCCACATGCGTGCGAGCGTGGATTCTCGGTGTTGGCGCTGGACCTGTTCGGCGATCAGCGCGACGATTATATCGATGTGCTGTTGCGGCGCCGGGATCTTGAGAGCGCGATAGCGTGCGTCATGGACTATCTGGAGACGCGCAGTGACGTCGATTTCGCGCGCGTTGCAATCGTCGCGGATGGCTGGGGCTCTTCCTTCGTGGCGCGTGCGGTGTTGCAGGAGCCGCGGCTTGCCGCTGCCGTCTGCGACGGCGGCCTGTGGGACCTGCACGAGCGGGCCTTCTTCGCCAGCCGATTCGCACTGAGCGACGTCAGCATCGTGCCGGTGCCCCATGCGCCGCTGATGGCTTCCAGCATCGACTGCCCGGTGTTGATCACGCTCGGCGAGGATGGCTGGCTGAAGGCCGACCGGGCGCGTCAGATCGTCCAGAGCTCCCGCATTGGCAGCTCGGACGTCATGTTGAAGGTGTTCACTGCGGCCGAGACCGGCGCGGCGCAGGCCCATGCGGATAATCCGAGCCTTGCCAACGAATACATCTTCGACTGGCTCGAATCGCGGCTCGGCGCAGCCGGCTAGATATGATGTAAAGCGCGCGTCAGAAATCGAGCGTGAGGCGGACGCAGGCCTTCTCGAGGCGCGACTTCAGCATTGCGAGCTTGGCGGTGAATTCGGTGAGCTCTTGCTCGTCGAACTCCTGGAAGACGAATTCCTTGATGGTCTTGTACTGCTCGTTGAGGCTCGCCAGGTGCTTCTGCGTCTTCTCGGTCAGGGACAGCCGGACCACCCTGGCGTCGGTCGGCGAGGGCCGACGGCGCAACAGGCCCTTCTTCTCGAGCAGCTTGGACTGGGTGGTGACGAACGACGGATCGACGTGGAGAAGCTTGGAGACGACGTTGACCGGAATGCCGTCGTCCTTGTCGAGGTCGGAGATGGCCATCAGGATCAGCCATTGCGGGCCGCTGATGCCGAGCGTCCTCGCCCAGAACTGACGCAGCTCCTCCAGATACATGTTGATCGAAGAGATCTCCCAGGTGAAGCGCCTGATGATATCCAGATTGCCGACGGAGCGCAGGCGTGAACCCTCTTTCCTCGTTGCGGACACAGCGTCACTCCCGTGAACTGATTCTTCAGGCCAGTGTTCGTAGCAGGCCATAGTCCACGCAAGCCTGTCCTGACGCAAGTGCAGAGCAGGGTAATTTCGTCACTAAAACTACAAAGATGATTAGCTCAGTTGATTGCTCCTTAGGCGGGTGTTGCGCGCCGGGCACAGGTCCAGCATAACCAGAAAGCTGATCTAATAAACTATTTTGATTACCGAAAGACGCAGGCATATTGATCGATGACGGTGGGGGGTCCTCGATCGTCCCGTTGCAGGTGGTTCGCTCACGTCCCTCGCTCGAAGCGGGTGTGTCCGAAAGCGCAAAGCGGCCGAGCGGATTTGAGAGACGGAGATCTGGGGGGCCATACGGTCCGGTCTCCGTAAAATGAGCAACTTGGAGGTTTTAAATGAAACTGGTGAAGAGCCTTTTGCTCGGCACTGCGGCGGGTCTGATCGCCGTCGGTGGAGCCCAGGCGGCCGATCTTCCGGTCAAGGCCAAGGCGGTCGAATACGTCAAGATCTGCACGCTCTATGGTGCGGGTTTCTACTACATCCCGGGCACCGACACCTGCATCAAGCTGGGCGGCTATCTGCGTGCTGAAGTCGCCCTCAACGCGGGCGGCAACTACAACGCCCAGTACAACGGCGTCTTCGCGGCGAACAACCGGCTGACGAACTACTACTCGATGCGCGCTCGTGAAGATCTCAACATCGACACGCGCACCGCGACCGAGTACGGCGTGGTCCGCACCTATTTCGACGCGGTCTTCACCTGGACGACTGGCAATTATAGCGGAACCGGTTCGGCCACGGGCGGGACTCAGTATAGCAGCACGATCGGCCTCAACGCAGCCGGCACCGCCCTCACCGGTTCGGCCAGCAGCATCAACCCGACCGATGGCGGCATCTCGGGCGGCGCGCTCGGCGTCTACTATGCCTTCATCCAGTTCGCCGGCTTCACGATGGGTAAGGCTGTATCGCAGTTCGACGCGCCCTGGGTCAACTATCCCGGCAACAACTTCGATCAGCTGGTCGGCGGCAGCGGCTCGACCAACGGCGTCGCCCAGTTCACCTACACGGCCGATTTCGGCCAGGGCGTGACGGCGACGATCTCGGCGCAGGACCAGACTCAGTTCTTCACGACCAACCTCTGGAACACGGCGGGCATGAGCACCACCGGCGTCCTCGGCGGCGCCTACGGGTCGAACGACATCGGCGGCACCCGGTCGCCCGACCTCGTCGGCACGGTCCGCGTCGACCAGGCCTGGGGTATGTTCCAGGCGTCGGTCGCCGCACACGACAACCACGTCGGCTATTACGGCGCCACTGAAGTCACCGGTCATCCGGAGGACAAGTGGGGTTGGGCCGTCCAGCTCGCTCTGTCGATCAAGAACATTCCGACCGGCGCCGGCGACGTGATCAACGTGTCGGGCGTCTACACCGAGGGCGCGAGCCGCTACAACTTCCAGTCGCTGGCCGCGACCAGCTACTCGATGTTCGGCAGCTCGAACGCCGCTTATCAGAGCATCGGCTTCGCCGGCGTGTCTGACGCGGTGTTCGGCCCGGGCGGCAACCTCGAGCTGACCAAGACCTACGGCTTCCGGGGTGCCTACACCCACAACTGGAGCCCGTACTGGAACACGGCACTCTATGGTGCGTGGGCTGCGGTCAACTACAACGGCACCGCCAAGGGCCTGATCTGCGGCAGCGCGGCGTTCGCCACCCTGACCGGCACCTGCAACCCGGACTTCAACATTGGCCAGGTCGGCGTCATCACCCGCTGGACACCGGTGAAGAACCTGACGTTCTCGGCTGACTTCACCTACAGCCATCTCGACCAGAAGTACTCGGGCGCGATCACGACCGGAGCACTGACGACCGTCGCCAAGCCGGCGGCCACCTACGAGCTGAAGGACCAGGACACCTACAGCCTGCTGCTGCGCGCACAGCGCAACTGGTAAGCTCGGCCCTCGAAGATGAAGCAGCCCCGGCGGGAAACCGCCGGGGCTTTTTTACAATGAGGCGGTTCGGAAATCGGCAGCCTCCCACGCAGTCGATGAAGACGTGCTATGCGATTCAATCGCCTCAGATTTATTTACTTACCTGAGTTACTAAGCTATATAGCTCTCAGCCGATTACGAAAGTTGCGGCTCTTGGCTTCACGCTAAGCCTCCAGAAACCTCCGGTGATGCCCCACCGGAGGTTTTTCGTGGTGCCTGTTTCAGCCGCGGATGGCGCGGGTGCGCGAGTTCGGCCGGTAGGCGAGGCGGCTGTGACCGGCGCAGTAGGATTGCCCCTCCGGCGCAGCATTGCCGCAGAAGCAGAAATCGTCTTCGCCCGGCGTCGAGATGGGCCAGCGGCAGCGATTCTCGGACAGCTCCAGCAGCGAACAGCGGTTGCCGTCGTCGATCGGCTCTGCAACCACGGGCATGCCGGTCTCGCCGTAGATCGTGGCGAGCATCTCGTATTGCAGGCGCGGGACGGCCTTCGGCGCGCGCGCCGACGCAAAGCCCCTGTCGTGAACCTTGCGCTCATCGACCGTCCGCCCCCGCGTCAGATTCAATCGGGACAGCTTGCCGATCACCGCGTTGCGGCTGACGCCGATGTCGGCGGCGATCTCTCGACAGGAGAGGCCAGCGTCGAAGTGCCGCTTCAAGAGTTCAATGCGTTCGTCGGTCCAAGTCGGTGAAGCGGTTTGAGAAGGAGTCGGGGAAAGAGCAGGCATGTGTAACGGTCCCAGGTTGCAGATGTCGGCCATCCGCCTCTCGAGATCGGTCCGCCTCACGTCCGGCGCGCGCTCACGTCCTGCCATTGTCGCGGATCGACAAAAGCCCGTCCTTGATGGCGAGACGGATGCCTTCCTCGATCAATGTCCGCGCGACGCCGGGAACGCTCGTGCCGTGGGTGCCCTGTCTCACCAATTTCTCCAGATAGGTGATGGTCGAGAGCGCCAAGGTTACGGGAATGCGGTCAGTCTCGGCTTTTTCGGTGGCCATGGCCCGAACGCTAGCCTCTTACTCGGGTACATAAAAGTAACGATTAAGACTCTATTTAGGTTCGGGGGTGCGAGTCAAATCCGGGCCAGACCGGTGTATCAGCCCATTGGAATCGCTGGAGAAGTTGGGCACGGCGCGGCGCGCCGCCCGAAAGCCGGGCGGCGGCGTGGCTTCACCCACATCAGGAGAGGCGGGCCGGCTCAGCCGTGCACGATCGCCTTTTCGATCATGCAATGGATGCCCTTGGCACCGTTGACGGTCTGGGTCACCCGCAGATCGGCGGCCAGGCTGCACAGCGTGTAGGCGTCTTCACGCGACAGGTTTCGCGTCTCGCCGAGCAGCGCGATCATGTCGCGCAGCGCGCGCACCACGCATTGGTCGAGGTCCGGGTCCATCGCCATGGTCATGTAGTGCGTCGCCGTCTCGGCGCGGGGATAGTCGAACTTGAGATCCTTGCGCAATGTCAGGCGGAAGCGGCCCCGGAGTGCAGTCTCGATCGCGGTGACGCAGACCTCGCCGTCGCCTTGCACGCCGTGCCCGTCGCCGCAGGAGAACAGCGCGCCCGGCACGAACACCGGCAAATAAAGTGTTGCGCCCGCGCCGAGCTCCTTGTTGTCGAGATTGCCGCCCATCGCGCGGGGGACCAGCGAGGAGATGCGGCCCCAGGCCGGCGGCGGTGACACGCCCATGACGCCGAAGAACGGCTTGAGCGGCAGGTCCAGACCCCTGGGCATGCGGCCGGTCATCCGCGTTCGGTCGAGCGGGATGTTCAGGATACGCGTCGCGTGGAAATCGTCGGGCAGGGTGCCGGACAGCGGCTTGATCATGTTCCAGCCCCAATCCTGCCGGAGCTCGACGTCGAGGATCTCGATCGCGAGGACATCGCCGGGCTCGGCGCCTTCGACCGCGATCGGACCGGTGAGGATGTGGCCGGGCAGCATGCGCTCGTTCCTGGCGTGAACCTCCAACATCTCCGGCGGAATGTGAAACTGATTGCGGTCGGGCAGCATGTCCGGACCGCCGCTGATGGTGTCGATCGTCACCTCGTCGCCGCTGGCGATGGTGAGGACGGGCCTGAGCGCGGCTTCGAAGAAGCCCCAATGGCAGGTTTCGGGGCTGGAATGCAGGTGATGATGGGTCATTTGCCGGGTCCGGTTGGTTTCATCGGCCGCGGGCTTGACCCGGCGATCGATCCTCTTTCAAGAAGAATTCTGAAGAAGGCCGGGCCGGTCAAGCCCGCGCATGACGGGCACGATCATTCCAGCGAGGCTCCCCTGTTTTTCGCTCTCTCCAAGACCCTCGGCGTCGCGCTGCTGCCGATCAATCTCCTGGTCGAGCTTGGGATGCTGTCTGTCGTGCTGATGGCGACGCGCTTTGCCGCGTTCGGCCGTAAGCTTGCCGCAGTCACGCTGGTTCTGCTGGCGCTCGCGGCGTTCTCGCCGCTCGGCAATCTCTTGCTCTATCCGCTGGAGTCGCGCTTTGCGCCCTGGGATCCGTCGCGCGGTGCGCCAGATGGCATCATCGTGCTCGGCGGCTCCGTCGACACCGAGCTGTCGGCGGCGCATCGCACGCCGGTGGTCGCGCACGCGGCCGATCGTCTGTTTGCGCCGGCCGAGCTCGCCCGCCGCTATCCCAATGCGCGCATCGTCTTCACCGGGGGCACGTCGAACCTGGTCTCGACCGTCGCGAGGGAAGCTGATTACTCCGCGCCAGTCCTGGAGAATGTCGGCATAGCGAAGCAACGCCTGATCATCGAGCGGGACTCGCGCAACACCTGGGAGAATGCCATCTTCACGAAGCAATTGGTGTCACCGAAGCCGGGCCAGCGCTGGCTTCTGGTGACGTCGGCCTTTCACATGCCGCGCTCGATGGGGATCTTTCGCAAGGCCGGATTTGACGTCGAAGCCTATCCGGTGGACTGGCGAATGGGTGGGCGTGACGATCTGTTTTCCTTCACCAATAGGGGTGCGGACGGACTTGGCCGAACCGACGTCGCCGTGCGCGAGTGGATCGGCCTCGTGGCCTACCGCGTGATGGGCAGGACCGGCGAGTTGCTTCCGGGGCCCGCCAAGGACTAGAACGAGAGCCGCAAAACAACAACAGACGGCGCGATCGCCGGCCCGGAGGACGCCATGCAACAGCAGAGCGCGGATAGGATCGACCTTGCTGCACTCGTCGCCGATCTCAATAGCCTGCTCCGGCTGAAGACGACGGTGATCGGCATGAAACTGTTCGCGCGCGCCGCGGACATGGAGGCGATCCCAAAAATCCGGCGGCCGAACGCGATCCACACCACCGACCAGATCGTCAGCATGGCCGCGCGTCTGGGATGGACCGTCGGCATCACGGCCGACGATCTCGTGGGTGCGCAATGCTGCGCCGTGATCGGTCTTGCGCCGCAGGATGATAAATGGCTCGCGGGCGAAAATTACGTCGGGGTGTGGCACGGCACGGCGGAAGATGCACGCAAGCGCCAGGAAGCGCTCGACGTGGTGCCGTTCGGGCAATATCAGGCGCTCGCCGTCAGCCCGCTGGCGAGCGGCAGGCTCGATCCGCCCGACATTTGCCTCGTTTACGCGACGCCCGGGCAGATGATCATCCTGATCAACGGGCTGCAATATACCGAGTACAGGAAGTTCGAATGGGGCGTGGTCGGGGAGACCGCCTGCGCGGATTCCTGGGGGCGGGCGCTCAAGACCGGCGAGCCCAGCCTGTCCTTGCCATGCTATGCCGAACGGCGCTATGGCGGCGTGCCGGACGAGGAGATGCTGATGGCTTTGAAGCCCGCGCACCTCGCCAAGGCAATCGAGGGCATGAAGGCGCTGGCCAAGAATGGCCTGCGCTATCCGATTCCGCCCTATGGCATTCAAAGCGACGTCCGTGCCGGCATGGGCGTGAGCTACGCGAAAAAGTAAAGGCCGATTATGAGCTCTGCGAAATTCGACATCGTCGTCTACGGCGCGACCGGTTTCACCGGCCAACTCGTCGCCGAATATCTGTCGGCGCGTTACAAGGACGACAAGGCGCTGACATGGGCGCTGGCCGGCCGCAGCCTCGACAAGCTGAAATCGGTGCGCGAAGCGATCGGCGCACACGCCGAGACGCCACTGATCGTGGCCGACGCATCGGATGCGGCTTCGCTGAAGGCGATGGTGGCGCAGACCAGATCAGTGATCACGACGGTCGGGCCGTATCAGTTCTATGGCGAGGAACTGCTCGCGGCCTGCGTCGCTGCGGGCGCGGATTATTTCGATCTCTGCGGCGAGCCGGTCTGGATGCGGAAGATGATCGACAAATACGAGGCCGCAGCCAAGGCAAGCGGCGCGCGCATCGTGTTTTCCTGCGGCTATGATTCCGTGCCGTTCGAGCTTGGCACTTTCTTCGTGCAGGAAGAGGCCAAGCGCGTGTTCGGCGCGCCGGCGCCGCGCGTCAAGGGCCGCGTGCGCGACATGCGTGGTACGCTGTCAGGCGGCACCGCGGCGAGTGCAAAAGCGACCTTCGATGCGGTTGCCAAGGACCTCAGCCTTGTCGCCATTCTCAACGACCATTTTGCACTGACGCCGGGCTTCACCGGCCCGAAGCAGCCGAAGGGCAACAGGGCGGTCTATGAGGAGGATCTGCAATCCTGGGCTGCACCGTTCATGATGGCACTGATCAACACGCGTAACGTTCATCGTTCTAACATGCTGATGGGCTTTCCCTACGGGAAGGAGTTCGTCTACGACGAGATGGTTCTGACCGGTCCCGGCGAGAAGGGTGAGGCCAACGCGAAGCGCGTGATGGCCGCCAATGCCGAGAAGACCGGGCCGAACGCACCGAAGCCGGGCGAGGGGCCCTCGAAGGAGGAGCGCGAGAAGGGTCTCTTCAATCTGCTGTATGTGGCGATCACACCGGACGGCCGCCAGGTGCGCGCCGGCGTCACCGGTGACCGCGATCCCGGCTACGGCTCGACCTCGAAGATGATCTCCGAATGCGCGATCTGCCTGCTGCGCGAGGCGGCTGACGTTCCGGCCGGCTTCTGGACACCGGGTGCAGCGATGCAGCACAAGCTGATCAAGCGGCTGCGTGACAATGCGGGGCTGACGTTCGAGGTGGAGACGTAGGCGGTGCCATCAAGGACGCTGTCATGCCCCGCGAAGGCGGGGCATCCAGTACGCAGCGGCCTCTCGGCTCTATCACGACCGTCTCTGAAATACTGGATCGCCCGGCTTCGCGGGCGATGACACCGAGCTTGCCGCTACACCGCACGCGCGTCATAGGCGTACACGAAATCCATGCCCTTGGCGCCAAGTGGCAGGAGCCACTTCAGCATCTGATTGCGAACCCACGCACCGGTGGCGCTAAATTCGCGCTTGCTGTTGCCATTGCGGCGCGCCATGGCGACGATCTTTTCGGTGCGCGGGCGGCGCGAGGCCTCGAAGGTCTGGAAGGTGGCGCTGAGCTCCTGCCCCTCCTGCATCAGCCGCGCGAGCCGCATCGCATCCTCCAGCGCCAGCGAAGCGCCTTGGCCGGCATGGGGGCTGGTCGCATGCGCCGCATCGCCGATTAGCAGCGAGCGCTTGCGCGACCAGGTCGGCAAGGTCGCGACGTCGAGCGTGTCGGTGACGACGATGTTCTCGGCCGCTTCGATGATGTCGGGAATCGGATCGTGCCAGCCGCGATGGAGCCGCGCAGATGCTGCTTCAGCGTCGCGTGGTCGAGCGCGCGAAACATCATCGCGTCCCTGCCGTGCGCCGGCTGCGTGCTCCACCACATCACGCCGTCGTCCGGATCGGGGCTGCAATAGCCGTAGCCGAAGAAGCCACTCTGTCCGAACGTGGTCTCGACGTGGCGGCCGATCGGCCTGCCGTCGAGCACCGCGTGCGGCACGAAGCCGCCGAAGCCGATCAGTCCGGTGTTGAACGGCTGCGGCCCGTCCGGCACCACCTGGCGGCGCGCCACCGAGTGGACGCCGTCGGCGCCGATCAGGAAGTCGCCCTCGGCGGTGGTGCCGTCGGCGAAGTAGGCGATGATCGGTTGGTCGCCGCGGTCCTCGATTTTGATCAGGCGCTTCTCGAAGTAGAGTGAGACGCAGGCACACCAGGCCTTGTCGATCAGGATTTCGTTCAGCGTGGCGCGGGAGATGTTGACGGCCGGCTGGCCGAAGCGCCGCTCCATGTCGCGGTTGATCGAGCCGAGCCTCTCACCGTCCTGCGAATAGAAATCGAAGGCCTCCGCGACCGAGCCGCGGCTGATCAACTCTTTCGCAAGGCCGATCTCGTCCATGACATGCATGCCGTTCGGTGCGATCTGAAGGCCGCCGCCAATGCCCTTCGAATAGGGCCAGGCCTCATAGATCGCGGACTCGATGCCGGCCCGGCGAAGCAGGATCGCGACGACGGGCCCGGCGATGCCGGCGCCGATGATCAGGGCTTTGCGGGGACGGTAGGACATGGCTTGCTCCCGACGTGTCCGTGGTGCTAGCAGAAATCACGGCTGCTAAATCTCTTAGTAGCTAAGATATATACTGACTAAGTGATGAGGCGGATCTTGTCAAGGACGAAGGCGCGCGATGCGCTGTTGCAGGAACTCGAGGAGGCGATGCGCAGGTCGTCCGCGCAGGGCGTGCTCTATGGCCAGACCGTTGCGAACGTTGCCGGAATTGCCAATTCCGACCTTGAATGCATGGACATCCTGTATCTCGAAGGCCGTGTCACTGCGGGCCGGCTGGCCGAGGTCACGGGGCTCACGACCGGCGCCATCACCGGCGTGGTCGACCGGCTCGAAAAGGCCGGGCTGGTGCGCCGTGAACGCGACGAGACCGATCGCCGGAAAGTTTTCATCGCGGTCGTGCCGGACGCGGCGATGAAGATCGGTCAGTTCTACGTACCGATGCAGCAGGCGATGGAGAAGGTGTTCGGCGGCTATTCCGACGAGCAATTACGTCTGCTGCTGCGCTTCGCCAATGAAGGTTACAAGGCCGTGCTCGCAGCCACGGAGACGCTCAAGGGCCTACTCGAGACCCCACCGGAGAAGCGTCCCGCTCTCAAGCTGAAGAAGCTTCGTCGTCAGCCTTGATCTTGTAGACCTGCGCGGCCGCGATCATGCCCCACATCGCGCCCAGCATCATCCAGAAGTGCCGCCAGTGATCGGTGTCGATCACAAAACTTTCGCCGACAGTGCCGATGAAGGCAGAGAACACCGCGAGATAGGCGCGCTGCCAGGGCACGCGGACGAAGATGTGGCGGAAGCCCATGATGACGGTGGTGAAGACCAGCGCGGGATAGCACACGCCAGAGAGCCAGCCGCCGGACATGAAGGCGTTGAGATAGGAATTGTGGGTGTCCTCGGGGAAGAAGCGGTGGAACTGCAGGGGGCCGATGCCGAACGGCAGGTCGAGCGCCATGTCAGCGCCGAGGATGTGGCGGCCGAACCGGCCGAAGCGGCCCTCGTCATAGCTCTGGTCGAAGCTCGCGCGCTGCTTGAACATCTCGGCAATCGAGTCGAATGACAGCAGCACCGCGATCAAGGCCAGTCCCAGCACCGCGGCGACGATCGCCATGGCGATGATGCGGGACCGCTGCGCGTTGGTGCGGCTGGTCAACACCATCAGCGCCAGCATGAAGGCGGAGGTCAACACCAAGCCGCCCCAGGCGGCGCGGGAGAAGGCGAGCAGGATCGCCAGCGACATGAGGCCGAAGCCGATGACATTGCGGAACGCCTTGCCGAGCTTGTCCGAAACCACGCTCTGGAGCGAGAACAGCGCCGGCAGGATGAGGAAGGCGCCGAGCACGTTCGGATCCTTGAACGTGCCGCGCGCACGTCCGTAGAGCGTGAGGAGATCGTCTCCGCCAGGGATCAGGTGGAAGTAACCGGCGACCGCCAATAGCGAGGCGACCATGGCGCCGACCACGAGCCCGCGGCGGAGCATGTCGAGCCGGGCCGCCGTATCCTCCGAGGTGACCATCGCGAAGAACACCACGGTCACCGCCATATACCAGGAGGTCGCGATCCAGCTCGCCACCTCGGGCTGATCGAGCAGCGGGATCGCGCTGATGGTGTAGCCGACATTGAGCAGGACCAGCATCAGCACCAGCGGCATCAGCGCGAGCTTCAGCCGCAGACCGGTGGCGAAGAAGGTGACGGTCGCGAGCAGCGTCGCGATCTCGTAGGGGCTCGGCTCGATGAACACGATCGCGCCCGACGCGCCGACCAGCCATACCAGCGCGCGCTGGAAGGCCAGCACGCCGGGTGCAGCCCGTACGGCTACGTTTACTTCACCGGCTGTCGCCGCATACGCCATCGCACGCTCATACGCTTACGCTACTGGTACGCCACAATACCGCTGTCATCGCCCGGCTTGACCGGGCGATCCAGTACTCCGCGGCGCCTATTGCGGACAACGGCTGGCGCTGCGGAGTACTGGATGCCCCGCCTTCGCGGGGCATGACAGATAAACTCAATACGCGTTCTCGTTCTTGGTCAGCAGCGAGATCGGCGTCTTCAGGAGAATGTAGAGGTCGAACAGCACCGACCAATTCTCGATGTAGTAGAGGTCGAACTCGACGCGCTTCTGGATCTTCTCTTCATTGTCGATTTCGCCGCGCCAGCCGTTGATCTGCGCCCAGCCGGTGATGCCGGGCTTGACGCGGTGGCGCGCGAAATAGCCGTCGACGGCTTCGTCGAACAGGCGGCTCTGGAGCTTGCCCTGCACCGCATGCGGACGCGGGCCGACCAGCGAGAGGTTGCCCGAGAAGACCACGTTGAAGAGCTGCGGCAGCTCGTCGAGGCTGCTCTTGCGGATGAAGCGGCCGACGCGGGTGACGCGTGGATCGTTCTTGGTCACGACCTTCGAGGCGGTCGGATCGGCCTGATGGTGGTACATCGAGCGGAATTTGTAGACGTCGATCCGCTCGTTGTTGAAGCCGAAGCGTTTCTGGCGGAACAGCACCGGGCCGGGGCTGTCGAGCTTCACCGCCAACGCCACCAGTCCCATTACCGGCAGCGCGGCGAGCAGCGCGAGACTGCCGACGATGCGGTCGAACAGCCATTTCATCACCAGATCCCAGTCGGTGATCGGCGCCTCGAACACGTCCAGCGTCGGCACTTCGCCGAGATAGGAATAGGAGCGGGGCCGGAAGCGCAGCTTGTTGGTGTGCGCGGAGAGGCGAATGTCGACCGGCAGCACCCAGAGCTTCTTCAGCATCTCCAGGATGCGGGTCTCCGCCGAGATCGGCAGCGCGAACAGCACGAGGTCGACACGAGTGCGGCGGGCGAATTCGACGATGTCGTCGACCTTGCCGAGCTTGCGCGCGCCGGCGCAGGTGTCGAGCGCGCGGCTGTCGTTGCGATCGTCGAACACGCCGAGAACGTGGATGTCGGAATCCTCCTGCGCCTTCAGCGCCTGGACCAGTTGCTCACCGTTGCTGTCGGAGCCGACGATAATGGTGCGGCGGTCGAGCCGGCCCTCGCGCGCCCAGCCGCGTACCAGCGAGCGCAGGATGAGACGCTCGGCGATCAGCGCGGCGAGCCCGAGGAAGTAGAAGGCGGCAAGCCACAGCCGCGACACTTCGCTGCCGAACTTGGCGAAGAACGAGATGCCGATGAAGAGCAGGAAGACGAACGACCAGGACGAGATCATCCGCGTCATCTGCCGAAGCTGCCCGCGGAACAACTGCACCTGGTAGATGTCGGCGGCCTGGAAACAGACCACGGCGGCGACCGCCACCGCGATAATCTGCGCAGGATAGACCCAGTTGAACCCACCGGCGAGCGGCATGACATAGCCGGCGTAGAGCGCAATGCCGACGAGGCTGAGCAGCGCGAAATCAGCCAGGCGGACGAAGCCGGCGATCACGATGGGCGAATAGGCGCGGGCGACCTTCTGATTGACGACGTCGAGCGCTGCGGGCGAGAGCCGGCGGCGGCGCTCCACAAAGGGTTGGTCAGCCGGCTTTGCCACGGCGCTGGTCGCGGCATCGAGCATCGAGCGTGCGTTGAGCGGTTCCACGGGCGTCCACGTCCATTCCAAAGCCCCGCGGCACGGCTTTGCGCACCCGGGCAAGCATCCCCCGGCACTCCGATTATCGAACAAATCGGAAGATTTTCTGAAGCGGGCTTAAGAATGGTTAATGATTGGCAAATGCGTCCCGATAAGCGGCGAGCACGCCGTCGACCATCGCTTGCTGCGAAAAATGCGCTGAGATGCGCGCGCGCAAGGCGGTTGCGCGCTGGGCCGTCCCGTGCGGATCGTCGAGTGCGGCCGCGATCGCTTCGGCCATGGCCTCGGAATTGCTCGGCGCGAACAGGGCGGGGCTCTCCGGCCCGAAGATCTCGGGAATGCCGCCGATGCGGGCCGCGATCATGGGAATGCCGGCAGCACCCGCCTCGATCACGACATAGGGCATGGAATCGCCACGCGAGGGGACGACCAGCAGCCGGCCCTTGGAGAAGCCGTACCGCGCCTTGACGTGCCCGATGAAACGGATCGCGCTGGAGAGGCCGAGCCTCTCGACCTGAGCCTTCAGCGCCGCGCTTTCCTCGCCGTCGCCGCCGAGCGTCAGCGTGACCTTCTTACCGTTCTCGTGCAGGCGCGCGACGGCATCGACCAGCAGATCCGCGCCCTTGATGTGCCTGAACTCGCCGACATAGGCGAGGTCGGTGGCATCCTCGGCGGTCGCGACGGGCTCGAACTCCTCCGGCGTGACGCCGTTGAAGACGCAATGCACCACGCCCTTAGGCGTGCCGACGATGCGTTGATAGGTGTCGCGGGCAAATGCGCTCTCGAACAGGAACAGGTCGGTCGCGTCCATCAGCGTGCGCTCGAGCCGCGCGTAGAACTCGCCCTTGAATGTGTTGAGGGGGTAATGCAGCGAGCCGCCATGCGGGGTGTAGATGCGGATGGTGTCGTCGGAGCGCCGCCGCATGCGGATGAAGGCGCCGGCCTTGGCGCCATGGCCGTGCATGACGTCGGGCTTGAGCGTCGCGATCAGGCGTCGCATGCGAAGCCACACCAGGACGTCGTCAGGTGACGGTTCGCGGCGGATCGCCAGCCGATGCACGCCGAGCTTCAGCCGCGGCGCGAGCTCGGCAAGCGCCTTGTCGGCGCGCTCGCCACCGGTGAGACTGTCGGCGAGGATGCCGACATGATGGCCGCGGTCGACCTGGCCATTGGCGACGTCGAGGATGTGGCGGAAGATGCCGCCAACGGGTGCGCGCACGGCGTGCAGGATGCGAAGCGGCCGGTCGGAAGCAGGGGGCATGATCAAAACCAGCGCTCGACGGCAACTGCCGAACAATTCTCGTGAAATAATCGAGACGGATTAAGGGCCGTCGTGGTTAACAAACGGTGACGGGCGCGCATGCGTCGGTCGCCGGACGCAGCGATTAACCCAGCGGCAACCTTAATGGAGTGTAGTCGCCCCGTTGAGGCAGCTTGTGGCGTTGCCCCTGCGGGAGTGTTCGATGCGTTTAGCGTTCTGGCGTGCCGGCAAGGACAAGGCGGTAATCGAGCGGGCTGTCTCAAAGTCCAAATCCGAAGCCGCGCCCAAGGTCGAAGCGAAGCCTGCGCCGGTCGCCGCGAAGCAGGCGCAAGTCGAATCCGGCGACATCGACCTGCACGCGCTCGGCGCGACATTGGCGCGCAAGCGCGGCTGGATCATCGTGCCGACCGTGCTGGTGCTCGTTGCATCGGTTGTTGCCGTCAATCTCGTCACACCGCGCTACAAGTCCGAATCGCGGATCCTGATCGATGGCCGCGAGAACGTGTTCCTGCGCCCGAACAGCGATCGCACCGAAGAGCGGCAGGCGCTCGACGCCGAGGCCGTCACCAGCCAGGTGCAGCTCGTGCTCTCGCGCGATCTCGCGCGCGAGATCATCAAGAAGAACAAGCTCGCGGAGCGGCCCGAATTCGATCCGGTGCTGCAAGGCATCTCGCCGCTGAAGTCGCTGGCGGCGCTGGTCGGCGTTGGCCGCGATCCGTTCTCGATGACGCCGGAAGAGCGCGTGCTGGATGCCTATTACGAGCGCCTCCAGGCTTACGCCGTCGACAAGTCGCGCGTGATCGTGGTCGAATTCCAGTCCGCCGATCCCGAGCTCGCCGCGCGCGTCGCCAATTCTATCGCCGACGTCTATCTCGTGCTCCAGCAGGGTGTGCGCCAGGAGCAGGCCAAGAACGCCAGCCAGTGGCTGGCCGGCGAGATCGAGAATTTGCGCAAGAAGGTCTCCGAGGCGGAGGGGCGGGTCGAGGACTTCCGCTCCAAGTCGAGCCTGTTCGTCGGCACCAACAACACCACGCTATCGAACCAGCAGATGGGCGAGATCAATACCCAGCTCAACAACGCGCGCTCAATCAAGGCCGACGCAGAATCCAAGGCGCGGCTGATCCGCGAAATGCTCCAGAGCGGCAAGCCGATCGAGGCATCGGAGGTGGTGAACTCCGAACTGATGCGGCGGCTGTCGGAGCAGCGGGTGACGCTGCGTGCGCAGCTCGCCGAGCAGTCGTCCACGCTGCTCGGCAATCATCCCCGGATCAAGGAGTTGAAGGCGCAGCTTGGCGACCTCGACAATCAGATCCGCGACGAAGCGGCCAAGATTTCGCGTTCGCTCGAAAGCGACGCTCGAATCGCCAGCGGCCGGGTCGACGGTCTGACGGCGAGCCTCGAGCAGCTCAAGAAGCAGGCGGCATCCACCAACGGCCAGGACGTGCAGCTCCGCGCGCTCGAGCGCGAGGCCAAGGCGCAGCGCGACCTGCTGGAAACCTATCTCGCCAAATATCGCGAGGCCAACACCCGCGAGACCATCGATACCGCCCCGACGGACGGCCGCATCATTTCGCGCGCCATCGTCTCGAATACCCCGGCCTACCCGAAGAAGCTGCCGATCGTGCTGATCGCGACGATTGCGACGCTGCTGCTGTCGTCCGGCGTCGTCGTCACCGGTGAGCTGCTGCGCCAGACTGCGCCGCGGGCTGTGGCTGCGGTCCTACCGTCGCGGGTGACGCTGCGCCAAGAAGCGGCAGCGGAGCCGGTGGTCGAGCCGAGGGTCGATCCCGTCGTCGACGAGCCCGGGCCGCTTCAGCCGGCGATGGCGCCTGAGGCCGACATCACCGAATTCGCCGAGATCGAGCAGCTGGCCAAGAGCCTGCGCGCCGCGGGCGCAGCGGCGAAGAAGATCACGGTGCTCGGCACCGCGGCCGGCGACTCGATTACGCTTTCGGCCCTGACCCTCGCCCGACATCTCGCGCGTGACGCACGCGTTGTCGTGGTCGATCTCGCCGCATCCTCGCCGACCATTGCCGCGGTGGCCGTCGATGCCTCCACGCCCGGCCTTGCCGAGCTGATGCAGGGCGAAGCGTCTTTCGCGCAGGTCATCACCCGGGACAAGCTGTCGCGGCTGCATCTGGTCATGGCCGGCCGTCCTGGCTTCGATCGCAGCCTGCTGCAATCACCGCGGGTGGCGCTCGCGATCGATGCGCTGCTCCGAGCATACGACCACGTGCTGCTGGATGCCGGCAGTGCCTCCGACCTGCCGGCCGAGTTGCTGACGGTCGATGCCCGCGCCGTCGTGGTGCCGGATGCATCGATGGCACAGGATGCGCGCACGCTGATGTGCGAGCAGCTGAGCGCCGTCGGCTTCAGCGACGTGACGATGCTGAGCAGACCGGTGCAGCCGTCCGATGCGATGGACGCGCCGCGCGTGGTGGCGGCGTAGGCGAGGGCGCTTCCCCGTAGTCTATCGATCAGTGCTGCTCTTACCTCCCCCCGCAAATGGAGAGACGAGGGCGCCGGCGTTACCCGAACGCCTGACGCAGACTGCGCGCCAGGTCGAGCAGCATCTGGTTCTGCTTCACCAGCCGCTTGCCGCGGTTCAACGAGGACATCGCCACCGCCGCGAGCATGCCGCGTGAGGTCAACGGCACAAAGCTGTCGAAAATGTCTTCGTCGTCCTTGCAGAACATCCGCTTGTAGTCGTCCGAGCCGATGCCGAGGTCGAGCGAGCGGTAGCCGCGCTCGGCGCAGCGATCGATGATGTAGCGCATCAGGATCAGACCGGGACTGTAGCGGGCATTCTCGGACATCGTGTAGGTGTTGAACATCATCGAGAGGCGCTGGCCGTCGGCGACGCCGGCAAAGATCGCGATCACTTCCTCGTCGCATTCGAGCGCGTGGACGTCGATCACGCGTCCTTCTCCTTGCCGGGCGAGGCAGGCGCTGCGGATGAACTGTTCGACGCCCGGTTCGGCGAAGACGTTCGGCAGCTTCTGCTCCGCCATCCGCGCCGGCTTGACGCGAAAGAACCAGTCGAGCAGGCGCACGATGTCCGCATCCGTGGTCGCAAGGTGGTAGCGGTAGCCAGCGAGGGCCTGGAGCTTCTTCTCCTTGCTCTTGAGACGACGACGGAAGGAATTGCTGATCCGCGATGCGGGCGGACCGCCCGGTTCCATCGCCAGCAACGGGCAGCCGTTGACCGAGCTCTGCCGCGGCAGCAGCGCAAACGGGTTCTGCTGATCGTGCCAGCGCTTAGGCTGCTGCGTCAGCGAGAGGACGTCGACATGCTCGCGCAGCGGCGCAAGCAGCGCATCGAGATCGGCGAGAACGACCTGTGCCGCGAATTCAGCGTTCCACAAGCCCATGTTGAAGGTGGTATGCTTCCCGCCCATGAAGCAGGCCGTGCGTACGCCGTGGGCTTGGTGCAGCGACAGCGGCAGCAGCACGAGCGGCCGGTGCTCGATGTCGCGGGCGATCACGACGAACGGGCGCGCGCCCTCGCGTTCGCCGACCAGCTGCTGCCAGGGACCGAGCAGGTCAAACCGCTGATACGGCGTGAAGAGGTGGCCGCTCTCCTCGAAGGCGCGCCAGGCCGCCTCGGCCCCGCCGAGATCAGTGACGATATCGACCTGGCCGATGCGGCTCGCTTTCGACCGCGCTGGCGCTTCTGCCGTCCGGCCTTGCATCGCCGCAGCCATGGTCATTCGCGAAACCTGTCGAGAAATCGAAAATATACGTATTTCGGCCGGTGGCCGACCTTTGCAAAGAAACGTCAACAAAGGGTAATGACAATAGGAGAGGGAGCAGGCGCCGGCGCGCGCGAAGGTGGGACCTTGGCATCCGACGACAGATGGCTGGAGCGTCTTCGGCTTGAGCTGGCCTGGTTCAGCGGCCAGGCTGCGCTGCGCAGTCGTGGTGCCGGCACCATCCTGCGCTTTGCGCATGTGCGGCCGCGGCGGCGCGGCGGCTTTCAGCCGCTGGGCGCGCACGAGATCACGCCGCAATTCCTCGACCGCGCCATTCGCGCGCTGAAGCAGTGGAAGTACGATTTCCTTGGCATGGACGAGGTCTGCCGCCGGGCGGTGACGCTGCCGGAGAAGCGGCGCTTCGTGGCGCTGACCTTCGATGGCGCCAACAAGGATTTCATCAACTTCGCCTATCCGGTGCTGGCGCGGCACGCTGTGCCTTGCACGATCTATGTCCCTACCGCCTTTCCCGACGGCGTCGGCGAAGCCTGGTGGCTCGGGCTCGAACGGATGATCGCGCGCGAGAGCCGCATCAGCCTGATGATGGGCGAGACGGAGCAGCGCTTCACCGTCACGGACAATGCCGAGAAGCAGGCGCTGTTTTCGTATCTCGAGAGCTGGTTGCGTTCGCTGCCGCCGGCGGATCTGTCGGCGGCGATCGCCGATCTCTGCGCGCGCTACCGGATTGACCTCGCCGCGATCTCGCGCGAGGCGTCGATGGATTGGGAAGATCTGACGAAGCTCGCCGCCGATCCGCTCGTCACGATCGGCAGCGCGACCGTCAACTATCCCGTTCTCGCCAACATGAAGGATGCGGCCGCGCTCCGCGAGATGACCATGGGCAAGGCGGTCGCAGAAGCGGCCTTCCGCCGCGAGATCAGGCATTTCGCCTTTCCGTTCGGCGATCGCTCGTCGTTTGGGCGCAGCCACGTTGTGATGGCAGAGGAGGCCGGCTTTGCCAGTGCCGTGTCGACGATCCCGGGCATCGTGGATGCAGAGGGACGCACCAATCTGCGCGCGCTGCCGCGGATCTCGTGGGACGGCCGGGTGCGATCGCTACGCATGATGCGCGTGCTGGTGTCGGGCGTTGCCTTTGCGCCGGTGAAACCGACCGGCAGTGCCGCGAACTAGAAGCGCTACGAACTGGACTTGGCGCGATCGGGACGCTGCATCCAGCTCACGATCGGCATCGCCGGCAGCACCCAGCCCATGCCAACGACCACGTAGTAGATCGCCTGGCGCCAGCCGGACTCGGCGATCCACGGCATCTGCGCCAGCGCCATGCCGAGCAAGGCCCAGACCGTGGCCAGCATCAGGAGCAGGATGGCGCCGAGGAACTTGCGGGTGCGGATCGTCATGGCGGGAGCTTGCTGCTTTCGCGTAACTTGCGCTGCGGGAGCGGGGGACTATAAGGGGCGCGCAGTCCGGTTCAAGCCTCCTTGGTTCAAGTCCTGGTTTTTGCTCCCAATGACGACGATTTCCGCCCCGTCCGAGCCGCATCGCGCCGTGCGCGTGTGGCTGATCGCCGTGGCCGCGCTGATCGCGCTGATGGTGCTGGTCGGTGGCGCGACGCGGTTGACGGAATCCGGCCTCTCGATCGTCGAATGGAAGCCGGTCACCGGCAGCGTGCCGCCGCTCACCGAAGCGCAGTGGACCGAGGCGTTCGAGGCCTACAAGAAGATCCCGCAATATCGCGAGCTCAATGCAGGCATGAGCCTGTCCGAGTTCAAGGAGATCTTCTGGTGGGAGTGGAGCCACCGGTTGCTCGGCCGTTTCATTGGCATCGCCTATCTGCTGCCGTTCCTGTTCTTCCTATGGCGCGGCGGTCTGTCGGGGGAGCTGAAGCGGCGGTTATGGCTGCTGTTTGCGCTTGGCGGGCTTCAGGGCGCGGTCGGCTGGTGGATGGTGGCCTCGGGCCTGACGGAACGCATCGAGGTGTCGCAATATCGGCTGGCGACGCATCTGGTGCTCGCGCTTCTGATCTTCGCCGGTATCGTCTGGACGGTGCGGCGGCTCAAGGAGCGGCCGCAGATCGCAGCACCTGCGCGCCTGCGGTTCACGAGCGCGCTGCTCCTCGTCGTGACCTTGGTGCAGATCTATTTCGGCGCGCTGGTCGCGGGCCTGCGCGCCGGCCGCGCCTACAACACCTGGCCGCAGATCGACGGCGCGTTCATTCCCTCGGCGGAACGGCTGTGGTTCGAAACGCCGTGGTGGCGCAACCTGTTCGACAACGTTCTGACGGTGCAGTTCGAGCACCGCATGACGGCGTACGCGTTGTTCATGCTAGCGACGCTGCACGCACTTGACGCCGTGCGTTCGCGCACAGGTGCGGCGGCAAGCGGCGCGCTGTGGTTGTTGGCTGCGGTAAGCGTGCAGGCGGTGCTCGGCATCCTGACGCTGCTCAACCAGGTTCCGATTGGACTGGCGCTTGCGCACCAGGCGGTCGCGATCGTGGTGTTGATACTCGCGGTGGTGCAGACGGAGCGACTGGCTTCGCGGCAGTCGATCGAGGCGCGGCCGCGCGGTGTTCCGCTCGGTCAGGCGAGCTGATCAGCAATAGCCATAGATGCCGCACGCGTAGGGCAGTCGCCAGAAATAGTCGACCTGCTTTCCGCCGTAATACGGGCCCTGATAATCGTAATCCCAGGGGCGACCGTAATAGCCCGGCAGCGTGTGCGGGCCGGGCAGCAGCGGCGTGCCGGGCAGGTTGCGGATGTAACTGCCGATGCCATAGGCCGGCGAGATCAGCGCGTCGGGATCGGTCTCGACATAGACTGTTGGTGCTTCCTGCGGCGGAACAGCTGCGCGCCGCTTCGGTGTGGCCGGCAGATCGGCAGCCAGCGCGGTTGAAACCGTCAGCATCGCCGCAAGGGCAGGCACCATCCAGCGCAGCATCGTCGGCTCCGAATCAAAGGGGCGATCCAGTGACGATGTATGCGGCAGCTATGGTTAAGGAGTGTTAACTGACATCAGCCATTCCGGGGCGGGGCGAAGCACCGAACCCGGAATCTCGGGTTCAGCGCTGTGCCCCCGGAATGACGCCAAAGCCTTACGCGCCCAGCGCCTGTTCCAAATCCGCAATCAGATCTTCCTTATCCTCGATGCCGATCGAAAGCCGCACCACGTCGGGGCCGGCGCCGGACTTGATCTTGGCGGCATCGTCGAGCTGGCTGTGCGTGGTCGAAGCCGGGTGGATCACCAGCGAGCGGGTGTCGCCGACATTGGCCAGATGCGAAAACAGCTGCAATTTCGACACCAGGCTGACGCCGGCGTCATAGCCGCCCTTGAGGCTGAAGGTGAACACGGCGCCCGCGCCCTTCGGTGCATATTTGCGCGCGAGCTGATTGTACTTGTCGCTCGGAAGGCCGGCATAACTGACTGAAGCCACTGCCGGGTGGCCGACGAGGAATTCGGCGACCGCCTTGGCATTGTCGCAGTGCTTCTGCATGCGCAGCGGCAGCGTCTCGATGCCGGTCAGGATCATGAAGGCGTTGAACGGCGAGAGCGCCGGCCCAAGGTCGCGCAAGCCCAGCACGCGGCAGGCGATCGCGAAGGCAAAATTGCCAAAGGTCTCCTGGAGGCGGATGCCATGATATTCGGGCCGTGGCTCCGACAGCATCGGATATTTGCCGCCGGTGGACCAGTCGAAGGTGCCGGCATCGACGATGATACCGCCCAGCGAATTGCCATGGCCGCCCAGGAATTTCGTCAGCGAGTGCACGACGATGTCGGCGCCATGGTCGATAGGGCGGATCAGATAGGGCGAGGCCAGCGTGTTGTCGACGATCAGCGGCACGCCGGCTTTGCGCGCCACCGTCGAGATCGCTTCGATATCGGTGATGCCGCCGGCGGGATTAGCGATCGACTCGATGAAGATCGCCTTCGTGCGGGGCGTCACCGCGCGCTCGAAGCTTGCGATGTCGTCGGGGTCGGCCCACACCACGTTCCAGCCAAAGCTCTTGAACGCATGCGTGAACTGATTGATCGAGCCGCCATAGAGCTTTCGCGCCGCGATGAATTCGTCGCCGGGCTGGAGCAATTGCTGCAGCACCACGACTTGCGCGGCATGGCCCGAAGCCACCGCAAGCGCGGCCGTGCCGCCTTCGAGCGCCGCGACACGTTCTTCCAGCACCGCGTTGGTGGGATTGCCGATGCGGGTATAGATGTTGCCGAACGCCTGCAGACCGAACAGCGAGGCGGCGTGGTCGGCGTCGTTGAACACGAAAGACGTCGTTTGATAAATCGGAGTTGCGCGCGCACCGGTGGTGGGGTCGGGCTGTGCACCGGCATGCACGGCGAGCGTGGAAAATCCCGGAAGGCGATCGCTCATTGAGGCGTCCTGTTCTCTTGATCTGAAATCGCGCGGCATGCTGATCGGCGCGGCGTCCGCCGTCAAGCTGCTGCTTCACATCGGAACGATCGTGCTACGCATTGTCGCGATCGCGAAATGAATCCTTCGCGATCGCGTCAGCTCTGCTCGGTCTTGTTTTTGGCGGCGCGATCGGATGCCGCGGTGTCGCCACCGCCGACACTCATCCGATTGAGGGATAGCCGCATGCCTTGCGTCGGTGCCGGAGCGCGCTTGGAACTGAGCGTGCGTGAATTGACGCCCATCCAGGAGATCTCGGACGACAGGCGCCCGTATTCGATCTTGGGACAGCGGTTCATCACCACCTTGATGCCGACGGACTCTGCCTTCGCCGCCGCCGCGTCGTCGCGCGCGCCAAGCTGCATCCAGATCACCTTCGGCAGCGGATCGAGCGTGAGCGCCTCTTCGACGACAGGCATGATGTGGCTCGAGTTGCGAAAAATGTCGATCATGTCGACGGGACGGCCGATGTCTACGAGCGAGGCCACGAAGGGGTTTCCGAGCAGCTCCTTGCCGACATGGCCGGGATTGACCGGGATCATGTCATAGCCGCGCTGCGCCAGATATTTGAACGCAAAATAACTCGGCCGCACGTTGACGGGCGAGGCGCCGACCATCGCGATCGACTTCACGCTGTTGAGGATGCCGCGGATGTAATTGTCGGGGTAGGCGTCGTGGTTCATCTCTTATCTTTTCTTGTTATCATTCATCCCGCCACGTCGGCGTACGCTTCTCGATGAAGGCGCCAATGCCTTCCTCGGCGTCGCGCGCCATCATGTTCTCGGTCATCACCTCTGCCGCATAGCGATAGGCGTCGGCAAGGCTCATCTCGGCTTGGCGATAGAACGCCTCCTTGCCGAGCTTGACGGTGTAGGCAGATTTCAGCGCGACCTGATTTGCGAGCGCAATCGCGGCATCGCGCTCAGTGCCGGGGGGGACGACGCGATTGATAAGGCCGATCTCGCGGGCGCGCGTGGCCGAGATCGGCTCGCCCGTCAGCAGCATCTCCATCGCCTGCTTGCGTGGAACGTTGCGCGACAGCGCCACCATCGGGGTCGAGCAGAACAGGCCGATATCGACGCCGGGCGTGGCGAAACTCGCAGCGTCCGAGGCGATCGCGAGATCGCAGCTTGCAACCAGCTGGCAGCCGGCCGCGGTGGCAACGCCCTGGACCGCGGCGACGACCGGTTTGGGCAGGCGCACGATCGCCTGCATCATGGCGCTGCAGGCGGTCATGATCTGCGCAAAATAGGCGCGGCCGCGATCAGGATCGGCGCGGCGACCGCTCAGTTCCTTCAAATCGTGGCCCGCGCAGAATGCCGGTCCGTTGGCCGCGATGACGGCTCCGCGGATACGCTTGTCCTCGGCGATCGCATTCACGCTCGCGTGCAGGTGCCCGATCATCGCCTCAGAGAGGCTGTTGCGGGCCTCGGGCCGGTTCAGCGTGAGGATGGCAATGCTGCCGACGATTTCGCGCAGCAGGATCGGCGGTTGCGGGGAAGGGGCGCGGGCGACCTGGGCGGACATCGAAGCGTTTCCGGTTAGATTATTGCATTTGGATGACGCAGATAACTTAATGTACCAGGGGACATGAAGCGAGGGTGGGGAACAGCATGGCGTTAGCGAAAATGAGCGTGGCAGAGCTCGAGCAGTTTCTGCGCGACGAGTTTCCCCAGGCCTTCAGCGGCGATGACGTTACGATCGAAAGCGCCGATGGCCAAACCTGCCTTTTGCGCCAGCGCTACAGCGAAAGGATGCTGCGGCCGGGCGGAACCGTGTCCGGCCCGACGCTGATGGCGCTGGCTGATTTCGCCATGTACGTGGTGCTGCTATCGGCGATCGGGCCGATCGGGCTCGCGGTCACCACCAATCTCAACATCAACTTCCTGCGCAAGGGCCAGCCGGGGCAGGACGTGCTGGCGGAGGCGCGGCTGCTCAAGCTCGGCAAGCGCCTTGCGGTCGGCGAGGTAAATCTGCTGTCCGGAACCTCGCCCGACCCAATCGCGCATGTCACCTCCACCTATTCCATTCCAAATGTTTGAGGTTTTTGCAGGTATCTTACTACCATAATTTTAAGCCATTGATATTGTTAGTGTAATTTCGCGCTTTGGGCATTGACCGCTGCGCCGCTCTTCTCTAGAAACCGCCCAGTCTGGTGCGGTGTTCGCGCCGATGTCTCCCTCACGGAAATTCTGACATGAAAACCTTTTCGGCAAAGCCGGCCGAGGTGACGAAGAAGTGGGTGCTGATCGACGCCAAGGGTCTGGTCGTCGGCCGTCTCGCCACCATTGTCGCCATGCGGCTCCGCGGCAAGCACCTCCCGACCTACACCCCGCACGTCGATTGCGGCGACAACGTCATCATCATCAACGCGCAGCATGCGGTCCTCACCGGCCGCAAGCGCGAGCAGAAGACCTACTACAAGCACACCGGCTACGTCGGCCACGTCAAGGAGCGCACCGCGCGCCAGATCCTCGAGGGCAAGCATCCCGAGCGTGTGCTCGAGAAGGCCGTCGAGCGCATGATCCCGCGTGGTCCGCTCGGCCGCGTGCAGATGGGCAATCTCCGCGTCTACGGCGGTGCCGATCATCCGCACGAGGCGCAGCAGCCCGAGAAGATCGACATCGCCAAGTTGAACCGCAAGAACACGAGGGCCGCATAACATGGCCGAATCCATCCAGTCGCTCGACCAGCTCTCGCAGCTCAAGACGGCGGCCGCGCCCGAGGCGCCCAAGCACGAGAAGAAGGTCGACAAGTTCAACCGCGCCTATGCTACCGGCAAGCGCAAGGACGCAGTCGCCCGCGTCTGGATCAAGCCGGGCGCCGGCAAGGTCATGGTCAACGCGCGTGAGGTCGAGGTCTATTTCGCCCGTCCCGTGCTGCGTATGATGATCCAGCAGCCGTTCGTCGCGGCAGCGCGCGCCGGCCAGTATGACGTGATCTGCACCGTCGCCGGCGGCGGCCTGTCCGGCCAGGCCGGCGCCGTCCGTCACGGCATCTCCAAGGCGCTCACCTACTTCGAGCCGGAGCTGCGCGGCGTGCTCAAGAAGGGCGGCTTCCTCACCCGGGACTCCCGCGTGGTCGAGCGCAAGAAGTACGGCAAGGCCAAGGCCCGCCGGTCCTTCCAGTTCTCGAAGCGTTAATCACTTCGGCCGCATTCGCCGCGAAAGCGGCTTCAATGAGATGCAAAAGGGCGCTGATTTCAGCGCCCTTTTTGTTGTTCGTTTGTACGCAAATTGATGGCGTGTTTCCCGAAAACTTGGGTCCGCGTGAAAACCTGAATGGAACCCGCGGGACATAGCGTCGCATTCGGAAGGGCGCGCAAATCGGCGGTGCCGATCGCGTAACTGCTATATTCTAGAGGGGGCCGACATGATGTCGCTCGATAGCATCACGCTCTATTTGGTCGCCACCATGGTTGCCGCTCTGCTCGGCGCCATGATGGTGTTTTTCGGCAGGCAAGAGAACAGCCCCGCGCTGAAATGGTGGGGCACCGCCTATCTGCTCGGTGCCGCCTCCGTCGCGCTGTGGACTGCGGCCGGCGAAAAGCTGGGCCCGCATCTTTACCTCGCGCTGAACGCGATCGGATTCGCGGCCTGCGGCATGGTGTGGAACGCCGCGCGAGTCTTTCATGGCCGCAAGCCCAACTGGCCCGGCCTCGTGCTTGGCGCGCTCGCCTGGATCGCCGCGGTGACGCTGCTCGGCGCCGAGCCGTCCATGCTGCGCATGATCATCGGCGCCGGCATCGTCTCGGTCTATGCGGCCCTGACCGCGAGCGAACTCTGGACCGAGCGGCGCAAGAGCCTGCAACGGCGCCGGCCGGCCTTCGCGGTGCCGATGATGCATGGCTGCGTCTTGATGCTGCCGATCCTCATCGGCAGCTTCCTGCGCCCCCACGATGCGACCTTCTCGTCGAGCATCTGGGTCACCGTGTTCGCGGTCGAACTCGTGCTCTATGCCGTCGGCACCGTGTTCGTGATCTTCATGCTGGTGTCCGAGCGCACGGTGACCGCGCACCGGACCGCGGCGTCCACCGATCCCTTGACCGGCATGCTCAACCGGCGCGGCTTCTCCGAAGCCTGCTCGCGCGTGATCGAGCGCGAGGCCAAGGCCGGGCGGCCGGTGACCGTGATGATCTTTGATATCGACCACTTCAAGTCGATCAACGACCGGTTCGGCCATCCCGCCGGCGACGAGATGCTGAAACTTTTCTCGACCGTCGTCGTCAACAACCTGCGCATCTCCGACCTCTCGGGCCGCATCGGCGGCGAGGAGTTCGCAGCCCTGCTGCCGTGTTCGCTGGAAGAGGGGGTGCTGGTCGCCGAGCGCGTGCGCGAAGCGTTCGAGACCTCCGGCGTCGTGGTCGATGAAGGTCCGGTCGATACCACCGTCAGCATCGGCGTCGCCGGCGGTCCGGCCGGCACCGAGCTCGAGGTGCTGCTGGCCTCGGCCGACACCGCGCTGTACCAGGCCAAGCGCGGCGGCCGAAACCGCGTCGAGGCGGCGGAGGAGCTGCCGCTGTCGCTGGAGAATTGGCGCCGCCAGAGCGCGGCGCGGACCGGCGCCGCGCAGGTACGTCCGGCCACCGCCTGAGACGGCAGGCGACCTTGCGGTAATCCTCTGTTTACCATTCGATCCCTACCATCATGGTCATGGAATCGATCCGTCGACAGACCCCGCAGGCCGCCCTGATGTCACTCGAAGCCCAAGCTGCCTCGGCGCGCGGTGGCTTCGCCTGTCTGTTCTCGACCGCGGACGAATACGAGCGCGCGCTGATCACGGAGCGTCGTTCTCAAGGACGATACGGCCAAGGCCGCAGCTACTGGCCCTTCGTGCTGTTCGTCGGTTGCGCGTTCATCGTGGTGGGCACCGTGCTGCTGCTCGCCTGAGAGGTTTGCGTTTTCCAGCCGGCCAAGCGCCGTTTCGGAGCCTTTTTCTTTTGCGACGGCTGCGGTAGACACGCCCATCGAACAAAAATGAGTGGAAACCGATGATCACCGAGATCGCGCAGATCGATGTCAAGCCGGGCAGCGAAAAGGATTTTGAGGCGGCTGTCGCGAAGGCAAAGGCCGCCTTCGGCCGCTCCAAGGGCTTTCACGGCTTCGAACTGCACAAGTCGATCGAGAAGCCGCAGCGCTATCGGCTGATGGTGAAGTGGGCGAGCCTGGAAAACCACACCGTCGATTTTCGCGGTTCCGAAAACTTCACCGAATGGCGCGGCCTCGTCGGGCAGTATTTTGCTTCACCCCCCGAAGTCGAGCACACCGAGATCGTGCTGACGACCTGACGAGCAGGCTCAGGCCGCCTCGGTCAGAGACGGCGCCTCATACGTCTTGAAATGATCGATCATGACCTTGGCAATGGCGACCAGTGGCAGCGCCAGCGCGAGGCCCCAGATTCCGAACACGACGCCGAGCAGGATCTGGAACGCGAACAGCGTGGCCGGTGGAATGTCCAGCGCCTGGCGCTGAAGGAGCGGCGTCAGCACGTAGCTCTCCATCGCATGGACGGCGAGGAAAAGCAGCAGCGCCGACAGTGCCGCGAGCCAGCCCGAAGCCAGGCTCGCCAGCACCACGATGACGCCGGCGATAATGGCGCCGACGGTTGGGATAAAGGCAAGCAGGCCAGCCTGGATTCCCAGGATGAACGCGCCGGGGATGCCGATGATGGCCAGGCCGATCCAGGTCACCGCGCCGACCGCGAGCATGACCGTAATCTGCGCGATCAGCCAGCGCTCCAGCGTCTCAGCGGTACGGTCGATGATGAGGGTGACGCGCGTACGATGCTTGGCCGGCGCGAGGAACAGCAGGCCGTCGTGATAGACGCCGGGCTGGGCGGCGAAGGACAGCCCTAGGAACAGCACGATAAAAATGTTCCCGACACCATGGATGGTGCCGAGCAGCAGCTTGAAGGTCTGGCTCACGATCGCTCCGCCGCTGGAAGCGAGCGCGCCGGCGCCGGGCAAAGGACCGCGCGGGGGCGCTGCTGGTGAGGGCGTCGAGCTCGCCGGTGCGTCGGCCGAGAAGTCAGATGCAGCATTGCCGAGGTCGAAGAAGCTGGTGTCGATGCCGTGGTTTTCGAGGAAAGACCTGACGTTGGTGATCTGCGACTTGATGGTTTTGCTCAGCAGCGAGGCCTGCTCCGCGATGGTGGCGCCGCCGAGATAGGCGACGCCCGCGAGCATCAAAGCGAGGGCGATGCAGACGATCGCGAGCCGGACGGGATGGGGCAGGTGCACGCGGCGGCCGAGCGCCCCCGTCAGCGCGTTAAGGCCCAGGCCGAGCAGCATGCCGGTGAAGATCAGCAGCAGGGTGGCGGCAAAATACCAAGTGAAGACCAGCATCGCCGTGAACAGCACGACACTGACGCCCCCGACCGAGATCGCCCAGGCGAGATCGGCGCGGGCGCGGGGCCGTTCATCTGCGGGAATGGTCACATCGGGTCCTTTCGGCGGCTGCGGGGAGGCACTCTTTCGCGAAATCCCGCCTCGGATCAAGCCGGTCGAAAACCGCCGGTTTGACGTTGTCCACCTTGTCGTGCCAGCGCGAACAGTGTCGCGGCCGCCCTCTGGCCGGGCATTTGCGCGAAAATGGCATTGCCGTCCCGCGATCCCCTCTGTTGAATTTGTTCTCCCCCAAGGGCATGTTTGGAGAATCTTCTTGCGGGAGGTCGGAACGGGAGATGAGAAAGCCGGTCGTCGGCGTGATCGGGAATTCCCATCGCGTCGAAAATCGATTTCAGGTCCAGATGGTCGGCGAGCGAAATCTGCGCGCCGTAGCCGAGGTCTCCGGTGGCTTGCCGCTGATGTTCGCAGGCTCGCCCGACATCACCGATATCGGGGCGCTGCTCGATACTGTCGACGGCGTCATCCTCACCGGCGCCCGGGCCAACGTGCACCCGACGCGTTTCAACGTCGATCCTTGCGAGAAGCACGAGCCTTACGACATCCACCGCGACGAAGTCGCGCTGGCGCTCTCGGTGGCCTGCGTCGCCCGCGGCATCCCGCTGTTCGGCATCTGCCGGGGCCTGCAGGAGATGAACGTCGCCTTCGGCGGCTCGCTGCATCCCGAGATCCGCGAAATCCCGGGCCGCATAAACCACCGTATGCCCAGGCTCGAAAATGGCGAGATCCATCCCGATCCCACCGTGGTGTTCGCCGACCGCCACGACGTCGACCTGACGCCGGGCGGCGCGTTCGCGAAGATCCTCGGCTGCGAGAAGATCCGGGTCAATTCGCTGCATGGTCAGGGTATCCTGGAGCCCGGCAAGCGCGTGCTGATCGAGGGCGTCGCCGAGGACGGCACCATCGAGGCGATCCGCATCGCCGAAGCCCCGACCTTCGCGCTCGGCGTGCAATGGCACGCCGAATACGACCCCCAACGCAATCCGATCAATCGCAAACTGTTCGAGGCCTTTGGCGAGGCGCTCGCGGCGCGGCAGAAGGCTGCGGCGTAGGCTAAGCACACGGCGAGAATGCCTCGGTTTTTTCGCAATCCGGTTTCTGCCGCAACGTCTGTGCCAGAATCGGGGAGCAGGAGCCCTCGCACTGATCGCTCGGCGGCATGCAGCCAACGAGCGAGATGATCGCGAGCACGTTCGGACCGATCGGCACGGACGGGGTGAGGTGGTACGATAGCAGCGCCGGGCGCAGGGCGGATCAGCTAGGCATGGTCGGCCACCGCCTCTCTTGGACCAATCACATCGCCATCCTGCAGGACCATCGCATTGCGTTGCACAATCGTTGGTCTGCGCAGCATTGAGGTTCACGAGAGGACCACCATATGCTCTGCAAGGGAGCCCTTGCCGTGCAGACCATGAAGGCGGCCCTCGTTGCGGCGATTACCGTCGTGGCTTTGACCTGCTGCCTCCTTCCCAGCTCAGCGGAGGAGAGCGGCCGTGTTGCACTGGTTGCTTCGATCGACGGGGCCATTGGCCCTGCGTCAGCCAGCTACGTGCGGGAGGCTTTGGCCAAAGCGAGCGAACGGCGCGCCGAGGTCGTGCTTCTGAGAATGAACACGCCCGGCGGTCTCAATTCCAGCATGCGCGAGATCATCGCGGATGTGCTCGCCTCGTCCATCCCTATCGTCGGCTACGTCGCCCCATCCGGCGCCCACGCGGCGAGTGCCGGGACCTACATTCTTTATGCGACCCACATCGCGGCGATGGCACCAGGCACCAATATCGGTGCGGCGACGCCGGTCCAGATTGGCGGGCCGCTACCGGGCTTGCCGAGCGGCACACCCGAGAAGGATGGCAAAGACAAGAAGGGTGAGCCGAAGGACGCGATGACGGCGAAGGCCACGAACGATGCCGTTGCCTTTATCCGCAGCCTTGCCGAGCTGCGCAACCGCAATGCGGATTGGGCAGAGAAGGCGGTGCGTGAGGCCGCCACTCTCTCTGCCAATGGCGCGTTAGAGGCACATGCGATCGATCTCGTCGCGCGCGATCAGGCCGAATTGCTGCGGCAGATCGATGGCCGTGTGGTGGAGATTGCAGGCGGCAAGTCGCAGCGCCTCGCGACGAAGGATGCTGTCGTCGAAGCCATCGAGCCGGGACGGATATCCCGCTTCCTGGCGGTCATCACCGATCCGAACGTGGCGTTCATTCTCCTGATGGTGGGCATTTACGGTCTGATCTTCGAGTTCATGTCTCCCGGAGCCGTCGCTCCCGGAGTGGTCGGCGCGATCTGTCTGCTGATCGGCCTCTATGCGCTCAATTTGCTGCCGATCAACTATGCCGGCCTCGCCCTGATGCTGGTCGGACTCGTGCTTCTCACCGTCGAAGCCTTCAATCCGACGGTGGTGATCGGTCTCGGAGGGATCATTGCCTTCGTGCTGGGTGCGCTGATGCTGTTCAGGGTCGAGGCGCCCGGCTACCGCCTGTCGTGGTCGGTGATCGGCATCACTGCAGCTGTGTTCGTCGGCTTTGCTCTGGTCTTGCTTGGTTCGCTTCGGCGTGCCGCCAAGGCTCCTGAACGGGTCGGCGCGCAGGCCATGCGAGGCTTGCCTGCTGAGGTCCTCGATTGGAATGGGAGCGAAGGTCATGTCTTCGCCCATGGCGAGCGCTGGCAGGCGCGCGGCGCCGACTCGTTCAAGCCCGGAGAGACGGTCGAAGTTACCAGCGTCGTCGACCTGACGCTGCTGATACGGCGCGCGCCGCTGCGGAGTGGTAAGGGAGGTACATCATGATGCTGGAATATCTGACCTATGCGGCACTCGCGTTGCTGGTCATCATGTTTCTGTCCCAAGCCATTCGAATTCTGCGCGAGTACGAGCGCGGCGTCATCTTTACGCTCGGCCGCTTTACCGGTGTGAAGGGCCCGGGCCTCATCATCCTCGTTCCGATCGTGCAGCAACTCGTCAAGGTCGATCTACGCGTGATGGTGCAGGTCGTGCCGCCGCAGGACGTGATTTCGCGGGACAACGTGTCCGTCAAGGTCAATGCCGTTCTGTACTTCCGCATCGTCGATCCCGAGCGCGCCATCATCAAGGTCGGCGATTACATGGCGGCCACCAGCCAGCTCGCCCAGACCACGTTGCGTTCGGTGCTCGGCAAGCACGAGCTCGACGAGATGCTTGCCGAGCGCGACAGGTTGAACGCCGATATCCAGGAGATCCTCGACAAGCAGACTGACATCTGGGGCATCAAGGTCACCGGCATAGAGATCAAGGACGTCGATATCAACGAAACCATGGTTCGCGCGATCGCCAAACAGGCCGAGGCGGAGCGCTTGCGGCGAGCCAAGGTGATCAATGCGATGGGCGAGCAGCAGGCCGCCGAAAAGCTCGTCGAAGCCGGCCGGATCCTCGCGCAGGAGCCTCAGGCAATGCAGCTGCGTTATTTCGCGGCTCTGCACGACATCGCCGGCGAACGGTCGTCGACCGTCGTGTTTCCGCTGCCGACGGGCTTGCTCGATCATTTCATGCCGCGGCCTAACAACCCTTAGCCGTAAGCGGCGAGGATGACCCCATCTCGGCCCAAAATGGGCATCTCGAATGTTGATGCCTACTTAAACGGGAGAAACATCCGAAGGACCCCGCCTATGGCGGACCCCCCGGCGAATATCACGTCCTCATGGTGAGGAACTCGCCTCAGCGTGCGCCTCGAACTATGCAGGCAGGCCGAGCACGTTCGACAAGATTGCAGCAGTCATATGCGATAGCCTTACCACAACTTCCGAAACGAAAAGGCGCCCCCTTTCGGAGCGCCTTTTGCTTGTCGCATGGCATTCGAGCCGATCAGCCCGAATAGTACATGTCGAATTCGATCGGATGCGGGGTCATCTCGAAGCGCTCGACTTCGGTCATCTTCAGCTCGATATAGGCATCGATGAAGTCGTCGTCGAACACGCCGCCGGCCTTGAGGAAGGCGCGGTCCTGGTCGAGATTCTCGAGGGCTTCACGCAAGCTGCCGCACACCGTCGGGATCTGCTTCAGCTCTTCCTTCGGCAAATCGTAGAGATCCTTGTCCATCGCCGGACCCGGATCGATCTTGTTCTTGATGCCGTCGAGGCCGGCCATCAGCATCGCGGCGAAGCCGAGATAGGGATTGGCGAGCGGATCGGGGAAGCGCACCTCGACGCGCTTGGCCTTCGGCGAAGCGGTGTAAGGGATGCGGCAGGAGGCCGAGCGGTTGCGCGCGGAGTAGGCGAGCAGCACGGGCGCTTCATAGCCCGGGACCAAACGCTTGTAGGAATTGGTCGAGGGATTGGTGAAGGCGTTGATCGCCTTGGCGTGCTTGATGATGCCGCCGATGTAATGGAGGCAGGTCTCGGACAGGTCGGCGTACTTGTTGCCGGCGAACACCGGCTTGCCGTCCTTCCAGATCGACTGGTGAACGTGCATGCCCGAACCGTTGTCGCCATAGACCGGCTTCGGCATGAAGGTGGCGGTCTTGCCGTAGATGTGCGCGACCTGGTGGATGCAATATTTGTAGATCTGGATGTGGTCGGCCATCAGCGTCAGCGTGTCGAACTTCATGCCGAGCTCGTGCTGGGCGGAGGCGACTTCGTGGTGATGCTTCTCGACCTTGACGCCCATCTTGGCCATGGCCCCGAGCATCTCCGAGCGCATGTCCTGCACGGAGTCCTGCGGCGGAACCGGGAAGTAGCCGCCCTTGGTGCGGACGCGGTGGCCGAGATTGCCGCCTTCATATTCGGTATCGGAGTTGGTCGGCAGTTCCGAGGAGTCGAGACGGAAACCGGTGTTGTAGGGGGTCGAGGAGAAGCGCACGTCGTCGAACACGAAGAACTCGGCCTCGGGGCCGACGAAGACAGTGTCGCCCACGCCCATCGACTTCACCATCGCCTCGGCCTTCTTGGCGATGCCGCGGGGGTCGCGGTTGTAGGGCTCGCCGGTGGTCGGCTCGAGCACGTCGCAGGTGATGACCATCGTGGTCTCGGCGAAGAACGGGTCGATCGTCGCGGTCACCGGATCGGGCATCAGGCACATGTCGGACTCGTTGATCGCCTTCCAACCGGCGATCGAGGAACCGTCGAACATCGTCCCTTCGGCGAAAATATCCTCATCGATCATGCTGACGTCGAACGTCACATGCTGCCACTTGCCGCGCGGATCGGTGAAGCGCAGGTCGACGTATTTGACGTCGTTGTCCTTGATCGATTTCAGGACGTCTTTGGCGGTCTTCATGCATACCCCTTTTGGCTCTGCGGGTCGGTTTCCAGATGAGCAAGATTATTCTCGCTTTGGGCGAGTTTTGCGCGCGTACAAACGAAATCAGGCCGCCGAAGCAGCCTTATTTCCTGTCAGAGTGTCGCAAAATGCGGGATAGCACCCGGCTCAGATAGCGTCCAGCCCGGATTCGCCGGTTCGGATGCGGATCGCCTCTTCGATATTGGAGACGAAGATCTTGCCGTCGCCGATGCGCCCGGTCTGCGCCGCGCGCCGGATCGCGTCGATGGCGCGCTCGACCAGATCGTCGCCGATCACGATCTCGATCTTCACCTTGGGCAGGAAGTCGACGATGTATTCTGCGCCGCGGTAGAGTTCGGCGTGACCCTTCTGCCGGCCAAAGCCCTTGGCTTCGGTGACGGTGATGCCCTGTAGGCCGACTTCCTGAAGCGCTTCCTTCACCTCGTCGAGCTTGAATGGCTTGATGATGGCTTCGATTTTCTTCACTGCGCGCCTCCCGGCCTTTCGATCAAATAGCAACGTCTTCGTCAGGATGCGCTTTTGTCACGCACAATCGTTCTTCGCTATGCCGGGATGCCTGACCAGCCCGGCAACGACGGCCGGCCACGCCCTGATAGATGCCAGTGAGCACGACAAACCGAAGCGGCTTCCTCGAAAGCAGGGTCTATGCCAAGTTGCAAATGCCCTGATTATTGGAGCGTTATCAGCCTTTTAACGAGCACAATCTGATAGGTGGCGCCGACCGGCACAAAATACCGAAGACTACGAAATAGGCAAACGGTTCAATATGTGTGCAGATCGTTTGTTTCGTGGGATGGGTCGGCACGGAACGTGCCTGTTGAACGGGCGTTTGGACAGGGAAGTGGCATGGAAGTTCTGACCAACGCTGAAATGCAGCGCGCCGATCAGCTCAGCATTGCGGCAGGCACGCCCGGCTTCAAGCTGATGCTCGGCGCCGGCCAGGCGGTCGCCGAGGCGGCCAATGCGCTGGTGGAGGAGGGGCCGATCCTGATCGTCGCCGGTCCCGGCAACAATGGCGGCGACGGTTTTGTCGCAGCCGCCGAGCTCGCCGCCCAAGGGCGCGAGGTCTCGGTGATCCTGATGTGCGAGCGCGACCAGCTTCAGGGTGACGCCGCCTCGGCCGCGCGCGGCTGGAAGCACCCGGTGCTCCCGTTCAATCCGCAGGCGATCGGAAAGCCGGCACTGATCATTGATGCGCTGTTCGGCGCGGGTCTCAGCCGTCCGGTCGATGGCGAGGCGCGCGCGATGATCGAGGCGATCAACGGCAACGGCGCGCCGGTGCTGGCCGTCGACCTGCCGAGCGGCATCAACGGCACCAGCGCCGCGGTGATGGGCGCGGCCGTGAATGCCGCGGAGACCGTGACTTTCTTCCGCAAGAAGCCGGCGCATCTGTTGCTGCCCGGTCGCATGCATTGCGGCCGTGTGCGCGTCGCCGACATCGGCATCGACGCAAGCGTGCTGGACGAGATCGCCCCGCAGCTCTTCGAGAACGATCCGGATTTCTGGGGCGCCGCCTTTCCGGTGCCGCGCGTCGACGGTCACAAATTTGCGCGAGGCCATGTGCTGGCCGTCTCCGGTGATGCAGCCGCAACGGGCGCTGCGCGGCTTGCCGCACGCGCGGCGCTGCGGGCCGGCGCCGGCCTCGTGACGCTGGCGAGCCCGCGCGATGCGCTCGCGATCAACGCGAGCGCGCTGACCGCGGTGATGGTTCGCCCGATCGACACCGCGATCGAGTTCGGCGAGCTTCTCGGCGACAAGCGCTATAACACCTGCATGATCGGCCCCGGCGCGGGCGTCGGCGAGCGCACCTGCGATCTCGTTCACACCGCGCTGACGGCCCAGCGGCGCCTGGTGCTGGACGCCGACGCGCTGACGAGCTTTGCCGCAAAGCCCGAGCGGCTGTTCGAATCGATCAAGTCGTCGCAGGACAATACGGTGGTGCTGACCCCGCACGAGGGCGAGTTTCCGCGGCTGTTTTCCGACCTCAGCAACAAGCATCCGGGCCGCTCGAAACTCGAGCGCGTTCGCGCCGCCGCCGAGCGCTCCGGCGCCGTCGTGCTGTTGAAGGGACCGGACACGACGATCGCCGCCCCCGACGGCCGCGCCATCATCGCCGCCAACGCGCCGCCCTGGCTCGCCACCGCCGGCGCCGGCGACGTGCTCTCGGGCATCATCGCTGGCCTCCTGGCGCAAGGCGTGCCGGCGTTCGAGGCCGCCAGCATCGGCGTGTGGATGCACGGCGAGGCGGGGCGGGAAGCCGGGCCCGGGCTGATCGCAGAGGATCTCACCGAGACGCTGCCAGCCGTGCATCGGCGGATCTATGACGCGCTCGGGGTAGAGTACTAGTGCTCAGGCCACTCGCGCTGCCCGACATGGATGCCGCCGCACAGGTCCATCGCATCGCGTTCGACCACGCCATGTCGTGGCTGGTTGGGCTGCACACGCTGGACGAGGACCGCTGGTTCTACCGCGAGCGCGTTTTTCCGATATGCCGCGTGTGGGGAAGTTTCGACGGCGATGTGCTGAGCGGGCTCATCGCTTTCCGTGACGGATGGATCGAGCAGCTCTATGTGCTTCCCGTTGCCCAAGGCCGCGGCGTCGGCACCGGACTGCTCGAGGTCGCCAAGCGCGCCTGTGAACGGCTGGAGCTCTGGACCTTCCAGCGCAACGCCTCGGCGCGAGGCTTCTACGAGAGAAGGGGTTTTAGCTTGGTCGAGCAGACCGACGGTATGCGAAACGTGGAGAATGAGCCGGACGTCCGTTACCGCTGGATACGCGAACCCACTTGATGTGCAAAAGAATGTAGTCTATAAACTACAAGCGGTTGACCTCAAGCAGACTGAGACCTTTCGGAAGTGGCGATCGCGTCTCAGGGACGAGCGTGCCAGAGCGGTGATTGCGTCGCGATTGGATCGGCTGGCTCAAGGGCATGCCGGCGATGTCGAGCCGGTGGGCGATGGCGTGAGCGAACTGCGTATCCATTACGGCCCCGGCTATCGCATCTATTTTCAAAAGCGGGGCAACACAATCATCGTTCTGCTGTGCGGCGGCGACAAGAGCACGCAGGCGAAGGACATCAAGGCGGCCAAGCGCCTCGCCGAGATGTGGAGCGAATGAGATGGGCGAGAAGCTGACGACTTATGATCCGGCGGAGGACCTTCAGTCCGACGAGGCGATTGCCGTCTTCATGGAAGAGGCGTTCAAGACGGAGGACGTAGCCTATATTGCCCACGCGCTTGGCGTCGTCGCCCGTGCCAAAGGCATGACGCAGATCGCCAAGGAGACGGGCCTTTCTCGTGAGCAACTCTATCGCTCGTTCAGCGCCAACGGCAATCCGACGCTGAAGACGACTATCGCGGTGATGAAGGCCCTTGGGATCGAGCTTACGGCCAAGCCGCACGCCTAATTGGCGGGGCGCTCACTCCACCGCGTACCAGCGCACCAGGCGCGGGGCGGCCCAGTCGGTCAGAACGGATTCGAGCAGCCATCGTCCGGGTGAGGTCGCCGCGAACGCGATGCGCTGGGTCTGGCGGGGCTCGATCGCGAGCGTGTCGAGCCAGTAGGGCTTCCAGCCGTCGTCAAGTTTGTCGAGCAGGCGGAAGGGGTGGCCGTGCAGGTGGAAAACGGTGGTGATCGGGGCGGCGTTCTGCAGGACCAGCACGACGGTGCGGCCGGTCTTGGCGCGGAAGGCGGGGGCGGAAGCGGTGGAAAAGTTTGCCGGCCGCGCCCAGCCGGAATCGGCTGCGCCCAGCGCGACATCGAACCGCAGGGCGCCTCTCAGATCGAGTTGATCGGGCAGGTCATTGGGAGGGAGAGGTTGCGGCGGCAATAGCGGCGCGCGCTCCAGCCTGCCCGATACCTTGAGGCTGCCTACGCTTCGCGCCTCCTTGCCGTCATGCAGCACGAAAGCGGCCGATGTGGCCGCGTCCACAAACGCGTCGGCCCGCGCACCGGGAGCCAGCACGAGGACGCCATTGCGAGCCGGGAAGGGCTCGGCCGGCTGCCCGTCCAGGGCCATGACCCGGACCTCGTGGCTTTCCAATTTGATCGCCAGAACAGTGCGTTGGGAGCCATTGATAAAGCGCAGCCGCAGCCGCTCATTGGCCGCGGCTGAGAGCTCGAATGAAGTCTGTCCGTTGATCGTATAGAGCGGCGTCCTGTCCTGGGGATCGCGACCGGGGACAAGCGCGGTCCCGTCCGGCCGCAGGCGCCATTCCTCAATCAGCAACACCTCGTCGCGATCGACGGGGACCCGATTTGCCTCCTCGGCGATGATCGGAAGCGGCCGCGCGGGTTGCTTCAGGCCGTCCTCGAAGAGCCGGAAGTCGGCCAGCAGGGTTCCGGCACTAGATATTGAGATGATTGATGTTTCAGTCGCGTCCGGGGCGGTTGGCGCGCGCCCCCGGAGCGGATCGGAAGCGGCCGGGCCGTTCAGGCCGGACCAGACTGGTGCAAGCGGCACAGGCAGCTCGTTCCGGAACACCACCTCGCAGCGGTTGCCGCGCTTGAGACGAACGTTTCCCAGATGGCTTACGGCGGCGAGCTCCCAGATCGGCGTAGGCGGCTGACCCTGCCTCAGCGCCAACGTCGCCGGCCTTGCCTGGAGGGCGAGCTGGGCAGTGACCGGCGGGGTGGCGCCACCGGCGATCAGCCCGGCCGCCGTGGCGCCGAGGCCCGCCAAGACCTCGCGTCGGCTCAGGTCAAAAATCCGCGTTGTCATGGCCGATCCGGACCACGCCGCGCTGGATAAGTCCAGCCGTCATGCCTATTTGATGCCTGCCTCCGACCAGCCATTTTTTTGCTGCGAACAGTCGGGCACATGCTATAAGCCCGGCCGCCCGCGGCATCGCGGCCGGTCTTGATGCGAATTCACGCGGGCGTGGCGGAACTGGTAGACGCGCTGGATTTAGGTTCCAGTGTCGCAAGATGTGGGGGTTCGAGTCCCTCCGCCCGCACCAAGCGCTTTCAGCGTTTGCACGGATTACGAGGCCAGCTTCCTCGCGGATGTTTGTCCGCTTGGAGCCGGCCTGTTGAACCACCGGCGTTGAGGCGTCTGCCTCGCGCCGGATCGATTAATGACAGCGTCCCGACGCATGCGCGCCGGGACCGAACGAGAAGAAGATTGGACGCCATGCAGGTCACAGAGACCCTCTCGGAAGGTTTGAAGCACGAGTTCAAGATCAGCGTCCCTGCGTCTGATCTCGACGCCAAGGCCGATGCCAAGCTCGTCGATCTCAAGGACAAGGTCCGCCTCAACGGCTTCCGTCCCGGCAAGGTGCCGGTCGGTCACCTGAAGAAGGTCTATGGCCGCTCGGTGATGGCCGAGACCATCGACCAGACCATCCGCGACACCAACACCCAGCTGTTCTCCGAGCGCGGCTTCCGCCTTGCGACCGAGCCGAAGATCACCATGCCGACCGAGCAGGCCGAGGTCGAGGAGCTGCTGTCGGGTAAGACTGATCTGACCTACACGGTCGCAATCGAGGTGGTGCCTTCGATCGCGCTCGCCGACTTCAAGACCTTCCAGGTCGAGAAGCCCGTCGCCGAGGTCACCGATTCCGACGTCGACGAGGCGATCAAGCGCATCGCTGATTCCAACCGTACCTATGCTGACAAGGGCGAGGGCGCCAAGGCCGCCTCGGGCGACCGCGTCACCGTCGCCTTCAAGGGCACCATCAACGGCGAAGCCTTCGAGGGCGGCACCGGTGAGGGCATCCAGGTCGTCATCGGCTCCAACACCTTCATCCCCGGCTTCGAGGAGCAGCTGACCGGCATCGGCGCGGGCGAGACGCGCACGCTAAAAGTGTCGTTCCCGAAGAACTACATGAACGACAAGCTCGCCGGCCAGCCCGCCGAGTTCGAGACCACCGCGACGTTGATCGAGGCGCCGCAGGACATCGCGATCGACGACGAGTTCGCCAAGACGCTCGGCCTTGAATCGCTCGACAAGCTGAAGGAAGCCGCGCGCGAGCGTCTCGCCGCCGAGTTCGCGACCGCGACGCGTCAGCGTGTCAAGCGCGCGCTGCTCGACCGCCTCGACGAGGCGCATCGCTTCGAAGCGCCGCCCTCGCTGGTCGACGAGGAGTTCAATCTGATGTGGAACTCGGTCAAGGCCGAGATGGACTCCGCCGGCAAGACCTTCGCCGACGAGAACACCACGGAAGATGCCGCCAAGGAAGAGTACCGCAAGATCGCCGACCGCCGCGTGCGCCTCGGCCTCGTGCTCTCCGAGATCGGCGAGAAGAACAAGATCACCGTGACCGACGACGAGGTCGGCCGCGCGGTGATCGAGCGGGCGCGCCAGATGCCCGGCCGTGAGAAGGAGGTCTGGGACTATTACCGCAACAACGCCCAGGCGCTGGCCCAGCTTCGTGCACCGATCTATGAGGACAAGGTCGTCGATTTCATCCTCGAACTCGCAAACGTGACCGAGAAGAAGGTCTCGCGCGAGGACCTCTACAAGGACGACGAGGCGGAAAAGACCGCTGCCTGAAGGGATTGAGGCAGTCTTCTATTAAGAATGATCAGCGAAGAGGCCAAGCTAGCCAGATGGCCGGCTGGGCCTCTTTGTGCGAATCAGCTTCAACTACCCGAGGGATTAAGCCTTAATGCGCTCCGCACTTGTCAGGCGCGAATTGGGCTATATCTGTCGGTACGCCCTGTACCAATGTTCTACCTCTGCCAAGTTCCTGCATCACAGGACGTCCATCCGCCTTCCGGCAAATCCAGCCAAACTGGCAGCCAAGCCTGGCGATGTCCGTCTCCGAAACCCTAGGTGACTCATGCGCGATCCGGTTGAAACCTACATGAACCTCGTGCCTATGGTGGTCGAGCAGACCAACCGTGGCGAGCGCGCCTACGACATTTTCTCGCGCCTGCTGAAGGAGCGCATCATCTTCGTGACCGGCCCGGTCGAGGACGGGATGTCGACGTTGATCGTCGCGCAGTTGTTGTTCCTCGAGGCTGAAAATCCGAAGAAGGAAATCTCGATGTACATCAACTCGCCGGGCGGCGTGGTGACGTCGGGGCTTGCCATCTACGACACCATGCAGTTCATCCGCCCGCCGGTCTCGACGCTGTGCACGGGCCAGGCGGCTTCGATGGGCTCGCTGCTGCTTGCCGCCGGCGAGAAGGAGATGCGCTTCTCGCTGCCGAACGCGCGTATCATGGTTCACCAGCCCTCCGGGGGCTTCCAGGGCCAAGCCACCGACATCATGCTGCACGCCCAGGAAATCCTGAATCTGAAGAAGCGGCTCAACGAGATCTACGTCAAGCACACCGGCCAGACCTACAAGTCGATCGAGGACGCGCTGGAACGCGACAAGTTCCTGACTGCGAACGACGCCAAGGAGTTCGGTCTGGTCGACAGGGTGATCGACAAGCGCGCCGAGGAACCGGCGCCGGCGAAAACCCAATAGCACTACCCGGTGGTTACGGCGATCCCTCGGGATCGCCGGGGACCGTCAGGACGGTGTTCACGTTAAGGGCGCGTTGCAAAACGCCGTCTTGCGTCCTGCGACAGGCAGAAAGTTCCGCTTTCGTGCTTGTTTTTCGTGGTAATCCAGCAACGCCGGAATGATTTCGATCACTTCGCCCGTGCCAAGGCCGGAAATCACGGTATTGTCACGGGTAGCCGGCGAGCCCCGATTAGCGAATTCTTGATAGTCGGGTGACAGCATGGTTGGCTACGATTGATCGGCTAAGATCGCGGAGAATCGAGCGACCGTGATTCGCACGGGATGTAACGCGTAGGGTCTTTTTTGGTACGGAATTTGCTCTACTTAAGCTTCATGCCGGCCATCGTGTCGGAATGGAGCGATCGAGCGGAACGGGATCGAACCGCGGACGGAGACATGAATGAGTAAGGTCGGCACGAGCGACTCCAAGAACACGCTATATTGCTCGTTCTGCGGCAAGAGCCAGCACGAAGTCCGCAAACTGATCGCGGGTCCCACGGTCTTCATCTGCGACGAGTGCGTTGAGCTCTGCATGGACATCATCCGCGAGGAGAACAAATCCTCGCTGGTCAAGTCGCGCGACGGCATTCCGACGCCGAAGGAAATCTGCAAGGTCCTGGACGATTACGTGATCGGCCAGAGCCATGCGAAGAAGGTCCTGTCGGTCGCGGTGCACAACCACTACAAGCGCCTCAACCACCAGACCAAGCACAACGACGTCGAGCTCGCGAAGTCGAACATCCTGCTGATCGGTCCGACCGGCTCGGGCAAGACGCTGCTCGCGCAGACGCTCGCCCGCATCCTCGACGTGCCGTTCACGATGGCGGACGCGACGACGCTGACCGAAGCCGGCTATGTCGGCGAGGACGTCGAGAACATCATCCTGAAACTGCTCCAGGCTGCCGACTACAATGTCGAGCGCGCCCAGCGCGGCATCGTCTACATCGACGAAATCGACAAGATCAGCCGCAAGTCCGACAATCCCTCGATCACGCGCGACGTGTCGGGTGAGGGCGTGCAGCAGGCGCTGCTCAAGATCATGGAAGGCACGGTGGCTTCGGTCCCGCCGCAGGGCGGCCGCAAGCATCCGCAGCAGGAATTCCTGCAGGTGGATACCACCAACATCCTGTTCATCTGCGGCGGCGCCTTCGCCGGTCTCGAAAAGATCATCTCGGCGCGCGGACGGTCGACCTCGATCGGCTTCGGTGCCCAGGTGCTCGCGCCAGAGGATCGCCGGACCGGCGAGATCTTCCGTCACGTCGAGCCTGAGGATCTCCTGAAGTATGGCCTCATCCCCGAGTTCGTCGGTCGTCTGCCGGTCGTGGCGACGCTCGAGGACCTGGACGAGACCTCGCTGAAGAAGATCCTCACCGAGCCGAAGAACGCGCTGGTGAAACAGTACCAACGCCTGTTCGAGATGGAGAACATCGAGCTGACCTTCGCCGACGAGGCGCTTGGCGCGGTCGCGCGCAAGGCGATCGAGCGCAAGACCGGCGCGCGCGGTTTGCGTTCGATCCTCGAGGCGATCCTGCTCGAGACCATGTTCGACCTGCCGGGTCTGGAAGGTGTGGAAGAGGTCGTGATTTCGCGAGAAGTCGTGGAAGGCACGGCGCGTCCGCTCTACATCTACGCAGATCGGTCCGATCGCGCCGTCGAGAATGCCAGCGCCTGATTTCCCGGCGCTGGAACGCTCCAATCGTCTCATCAAGGAGGGCTGCGGAGCTGTATCTCCGCAGCCGGTGTTGCGTCGCTTACCTGCGTGCGTAAGCGCCTGAAGGCGCGCGTTTTTCAATGACTTGACACCCCCCGGGTCGATAGCCACCTAATGTCGGCGGCGAGCGAAAATTCTCTTCTGGATTCGCCTCAGTTCCGATCCGGCAAGCCGGTCCGACTCGCAAAAGGACCGACCGGCTCTGCGGATCACGTCGGCACCTTGTGGCGGTTGCGCATGATCAGCGGGCTGCGTGCAAGGGGGCAAAGCAAAAGGAAAAGGCCATGACTAATCCCAAACCTCGGCCAACCATCGTTCATGGCGAAACGCACGCTTATCCCGTGCTGCCGCTGCGCGATATCGTCGTCTTCCCGCACATGATCGTGCCGCTCTTCGTCGGCCGCGAGAAGTCGATCCGCGCGCTCGAAGAGGTGATGAAGAACGATGCGCTGATCATGCTGGCGACGCAGAAGAACGCGTCCGATGATGATCCGGCGCCCGATGCCATCTACGAGACCGGTACGCTTGCCAGCGTGCTCCAGCTCTTGAAGCTTCCCGACGGCACCGTGAAGGTGCTGGTTGAAGGGCTCGAGCGTGCGCGCGTGCAGAAATACACCGATCGCGCCGACTATTACGAAGCGACCGCCGTCGCGCTCGCCGACACCGACGCGAAGTCGGTCGAGGCGGAGGCGCTGGCGCGCTCGGTCGTGTCCGACTTCGAGAGCTACGTGAAGCTCAACAAGAAGATCTCGGCCGAGGTCGTCGGCGTCGTGCAGGCGATCACCGATTTCGCCAAGCTCGCCGACACCGTCGCCTCGCATCTTGCGGTCAAGATCGCGGACCGCCAGGGCATCCTGGAGACGCTGTCCGTCACCACGCGCCTCGAGAAGGTGCTGGGCCTGATGGAGAGCGAGATCTCCGTGCTCCAGGTCGAGAAGCGCATCCGCTCGCGCGTCAAGCGCCAGATGGAGAAGACCCAGCGCGAGTATTATCTCAACGAGCAGATGAAGGCGATCCAGAAGGAACTCGGCGACGACGACGGTCGCGACGAGCTCGCCGATCTCGAAGAGAAGATCTCCAAGACCAAGCTCTCCAAGGAAGCGCGCGAGAAGGCGCAGCACGAATTGAAGAAGCTGCGCCAGATGTCGCCGATGTCCGCGGAAGCGACCGTCGTGCGCAACTATTTGGATTGGCTGCTGTCGATCCCGTGGAACAAGAAGTCCAAGGTGAAGAAGGATCTGGAAGCGGCGCAAGCCATCCTGGACTCCGATCATTACGGGCTCGAGAAGGTCAAGGAACGCATCGTCGAGTATCTCGCAGTGCAGTCGCGCGCCAACAAGCTGACGGGTCCGATCCTGTGCCTCGTCGGGCCTCCCGGCGTCGGCAAGACCTCGCTCGGCAAGTCGATCGCGAAGGCGACGGGGCGCGAATTCGTGCGCGTCTCGCTTGGCGGCGTGCGCGACGAGGCCGAGATCCGTGGCCACCGCCGCACCTATATCGGCTCGATGCCCGGCAAGATCATCCAGTCGATGCGCAAGGCGAAGTCGTCCAATCCGCTGTTCCTGCTGGACGAGATCGACAAGATGGGCGCCGATTTCCGCGGCGATCCGTCCTCGGCGCTGCTCGAGGTGCTCGACCCCGAGCAGAACGCGACCTTCAACGACCACTATCTCGAGGTCGACTACGATCTGTCCAACGTGATGTTCATCACGACCGCGAATACGCTCAATATTCCGGGCCCGCTGATGGATCGCATGGAGATCATCCGGATCGCGGGCTACACCGAGAACGAGAAGGTCGAGATCGCGCGCAAGCACTTGATCCCGAACGCGGTGTCCAAGCACGGCCTGGACTCCAAGGAGTTCTCGATCGACGACGACGCGCTGCTGCTCTTGATCCGCCGCTATACCCGCGAAGCGGGCGTGCGCAATCTGGAGCGTGAGCTCTCGACACTCGCCCGCAAGGCGGTGAAGGAGCTGATGATCTCCAAGAAGAAGTCGGTCAAGGTCACCGAGAAGACTCTGGAAGAGCTGCTCGGTGTGCCGAAATACCGCTTCGGCGAAATCGAGAGCGAGCCGCAGGTCGGCATCGTCACCGGCCTTGCCTGGACCGACGTCGGCGGCGAGCTGCTGACGATCGAAGGCGTCATGATGCCCGGCAAGGGCAAGATGACGGTCACGGGCAATCTCCGTGATGTCATGAAGGAGTCGATATCGGCGGCGGCATCCTACGTCCGCTCGCGTGCGATCAACTACGGCGTCGAGCCGCCGCTGTTCGACAAGCGCGACATCCACGTGCACGTGCCGGAGGGCGCGACGCCGAAGGATGGTCCGTCCGCGGGTGTCGCCATGGCGACCGCGATCATCTCGGTCATGACCGGCATTCCGGTCCGCCACGATGTCGCGATGACAGGCGAGATCACGCTGCGCGGTCGCGTGCTGCCGATCGGCGGCCTGAAGGAGAAGCTGCTGGCTGCTGCCCGCGGCGGCATCAAGACGGTGCTGATCCCCGAGGACAATGCCAAGGATCTCACGGAGATTTCCGATGCGATCAAGGGCGGCATGGAGATCATCCCGGTTTCTCGCCTCGACGACGTTGTCGCCAAGGCGCTGGTCAAGAAGCCGGTGCCGATTGTCTGGGAAGAGGACACCAAGGTGACGGTGAAGCCGGACGGGGATGAGGCCGCCGGCGGCCTGACCGCCCACTAAGGTTCAGCGAAAGATGATAAAACGGCGCCTTCGGGCGCCGTTTTTGTTTTGGGGCCAGAGGGAGAGGCGATGCAGATCGATGGGCAATGCCATTGCGGCAAGATCAGCTTCGAGGCCGACATCGATCCCGAGGCGGTCTCGGTTTGCCACTGCACTGACTGCCAGGCCCTGACCGGCTCGCCGTTCCGGGTGACGGCCGTCTGTTCCGGAGCGGACGTCCGCCTGACCGGCGGCACGCCCAAAATCTATGGCAAGCGGGGCGACAACGGCCGAATGCGCTTCCAGCATTTCTGCGCCGATTGCGGTTCCCCGCTGTTCACGAGCGGTGAGGGCGACCAGGCCGACGACTGGGGCATCCGCTGGGGCAGCATCCGCCAGCGCAACACTCTTAGGCCGGTCCGGCAGATCTGGTGCCAGTCGGCCGCGGTCTGGATCGATGCGGTGCCAGGGCTGCCGGGGAGACCGAAGGATTGAGCTTGGCGTGTATCGGGAAGTCCGCCTTCGCCTGTCGGGCTCCGGCGTGACAGCCCTCGCCCGCTTCGCGTCAATGATGTTCCGAAGGTGGCTTGCCCAGCCGTAGGTCGCGAAGCGAGCGAAGGCTGGTGGGCGGTCACGGATTCGAACCGCGGACCCTCTCGGTGTAAACGAGATGCTCTAACCAGCTGAGCTAACCGCCCAAGTGCGCCTCTTTAGCGCCCCCGCGGGTGCCGAAGCAAGGGCGCGCCGCCAACTGGCTCCAATTTGCCGCCTGCGGCAGGGTTCGATGCTGGACACGAGCAGCCCTGCAGCAGGCCCGCTGCAGGGCTGCCCTCTTTCGTCGCGCGGATCTCGTCGTCCGGCCGAGGAGGCGGCATCATGCTCGTGGCCGCCGTGCAGCGCCTCAACTCCCGTCTGATGTCAGGCTGTCTTGGTGAACATGGTCAGAACACCGTCGGCGATGTTGATCGCGACGACTTGGGACGAACTCAAGCCTTTGGCCTTGAGCACGGAGGCTGCCTCCGGTGTGTCGTCGATGGACTTCCGAAGCGACTGGATGTCCTGATCGCTGGTGTGCGCCACGAGTTCATCGACTTTCGCGCGCACCGCCGGCTGCAATTCCTTGATGTCCACAACCTGTATGCTCCGGATCACCGTGCTGGATTGAGTCGACGGCTGTTCCTTGCCGGGTTGCGACGATGTGCTCTGTGCCTGCACCAGAGCAGGTGTTCCGAGGGAGAGAGCTGCAACGATGACGGATGCCGTGAAGCTGCGCATGGTCGTGCCTTTTCAGTTTGAGGAACGGCCAACCTATCGAGGAAATCTGGTTGACATCTGATTCCAGTGTGGCCGTTCGTTGAAACCAATGCGGCCGCAATGCGCACAGATCCCGCGCCAGCGTTCCGTTCTCGAGCCCTGCGTTGTGCCGTTACGTCATCGGCCTTGCCGTTTCCTTGACCGCCTGGGCCGTCGTCGCCATACCGGCGGCATAGGCCGCTCCTGCGCCGAGGAGAAGCGAACAGAAGCTTGCAAACATCACGTACGAGAAGTGTTTGCGGGCCTCATCGAGCTGGGCCGGCGTGGCCGGCCGAGTCGTCGCACCGACCGTGTCCCGTCCGGTATTGTTCGACCAATAGGCGACCCGGGCGCTCGCTGTATATGAGGGGCCGACCAGGTTGCTGGCGATGCTGGTCGCGGACGCCGGCATCATCGCTGCCGCAGCCACCACGACGACGGTTGTGACCGCCCAGGCGGCAAGTGCGTGACCGACGCGGCCGAGCCCGGACTGATCCGGCGAGTTGGCTGCCGCAACGGCACCGCCAACAAAAGCGGCGATGATTCCCGACACCGCCCACCACACGAACGCCGCCCAGCCAGCGCCAGCGGGCGCCGTTGAGGCTGTGGGAATGTCGATCGCGAGCAGACCAATGCCCAGACCGAGCATCGTCAGCAAGATCTGGACGACCAACGATGCGAACATGCCAGCCAGCACGGCCGACCATGTCCAGCCAAAAAAGGGATTAGGGATTGCACGTGTCACCATGGTGAGATCCTCCATGAACTTCCACTTTCTGTTCCAACGCGCCCTCAAATCTTCCGTTCCTGAAGCAGGAACTCCCGAGGGCTTCGCGGCTTGGTCTACGTCAAAGCTGGAAAAGGCCGAACACCATGACACTTGGTCGAGGCGCCCTGTTGTGGCTGCTAGGAATTCCGCTCCCGGTCATCCTGCTGCTGGCGCTGTTCTGGCGCTAGCTTGGAGGAACGGCGACTGAGGCGCTGCGTCGATGAAGGCGCCGGCCCACGATTTGCTGTGGCTAGAAACGAGGGGCACCCGCGGCGGAGATGCGCCTCATGACTGAGCTCCTCCTCGACTCGTCGTAAATCCTCCTGATGTAGCCGGTGCTGATCGCCTTGCGCCGTCATCCGTCCGGGATCAGACCGTCTGCCGGACTGTATGTCATCTATCGATGTGCTGCCGCGCCCGCCTGCGCGAACGCCGGCGCGATCGGATTGGCAAGTCCTGGGGCGTGACATCGCCGCGGCGGGCAGCGACGGAGGATTTGACCGCCTCCGGCTGCCATTGGCGAAGCCAGGCGAGCGGGTGGGTCAGGCACCCATATGATCGAGATTGCCCGCAGGCAATCGATGTCGACTGATCGTTCCGACTGCAGGGGTTTTCTCCTGTTCGCTGAGTTCACACAGGGCCGCTTGGCCGCGTCGACTTTGCTTGGCAAAGCGGCATCGAGGCTTGTCCCGCGCGGAAATCGGCCTTGCGGCTGGGATCGGCATGTGGATAAGCGTCTCGGGCCGAGCGCGGACGTTCGGCACCGTCGCGGAGAGGGTTGATGGAACAGTCAAGCGGACACGAGCTCAACGCCGACCAGATCGCCTATTGGAACGGCCCGAGCGGGCAGCGTTGGGCCGATCGTCATGCGTTGCAGGAAAAACTGCTCGGGCCGATCGCGGACGTGCTGATCGACCGTGCCGAGCCAAAGCCGGGCGAGCGCGTGATCGACGTCGGCTGCGGCTCCGGTGCAACGACGGTCGCGCTCGCCAAGGCGGTGGCGCCTGATGGCTTTGCGCTCGGTCTCGACGTCTCCGAGCCGATGCTGTCGCAGGCGCGCGCGTTGGCGCCGAAGGGCCTGCCGCTCGATTTCGTGCTGGCGGATGCCACGGTGCATTCGTTCGAACGGGCGAGCTTCGATCTGCTCGCCTCGCGTTTCGGCGTGATGTTCTTCGCCGATCCCATTGTGTCCTTCACCAATTTGCGGGCAGCGCTGAAGCCGACAGGGCGGCTCGCTTTCGTTTGCTGGCGCGAGCCGAAGGAAAACCCCTGGATGATGGCGCCGCTGATGGCGGTCTACAAGCACGTGCCGAAAATGCCGCCGGTCGGACCGGAAGAGCCGGGCCCGTTCGCCTTCGCCTCCGAAGAGCGCGTGATGCGCATCCTGAAAGGTGCCGGCTTCGTGGACGTTGCATTGCAGCCGCACAATCTGGCGATGGATATCGCGATCGGCGGTGGCCTCGATGCCGCTGTCGACGGCGCGCTCCAGATCGGCCCCGCCAGCCGCGCGCTCCAAGGCCATCCGCCGGAGACGTACGAGGCCGCCAAGGCTTCGATCCGCGACATGCTCGCGCCGTTTCAGGAAGGGCAGTCGGTGACGTTGCAGGGCGCGATCTGGATCGTGACGGCGAAGGCGGCGTAAGCGCGCTACTTCCCGATCGTCATTGCACGCAGCGAAGCAATTCAGGCGGCCTCAGCAGAGACAGTCTGGATTGCTTCGTCGCATCAGCGCAAAATTGCTACGCGATTTTGTCGCGTGCTCCTCGCAACGACGGGTGGATGAGGCGTGAGATCCTACACCACATCGTCCGGCGCCAGGGCGCAGCCGTTGTCAAGATGCGTCTCGACCTGAAGCGTGGTGTGGCCGATGCGGAATGAGGTCTTGAGCAATTGCGCGGTCTCCATCAGGAATGCATCGCCTGTGCTGCCGGCGGGCATGACGAGGTGGCAGGTCAGCGCCGTCTCGGTGGTCGAGATCGGCCAGACGTGGAGATCGTGGATCGCGGAGACGCCCGGCCGCGCCAGCAGGAACGCCCTGATCGCGGCGAGGTCGGTGCTCTTGGGCGCTGCCGCCATGGACATGTCGATGGAGCCGCGCAACAGGCTGGTCGTGCTCCAGAGGATGATGGCGCAGATGACGAGGCTGGTTAAAGGATCGAGCCAGAGCCAGCCGGTCCACATGATCAGCGCCGCCGAGACGACGACGCCGAGCGAGACGGCGGCATCCGCCGCCATGTGCAGATAGGCGCCTTCGATGTTGATATCGTCTTTGCGTCCGCGTGCGAACAGCATGGCGGTAAAACCGTTGATGAGGATGCCGATACCTGCCACCACCATTACGGTCACGCCGGCGACCGGCTCCGGCTCGCGCAAACGCAAAATCGCCTCCCAGCCGATCGCATCGGTTGCGACCAGCAGGAACGCCGCATTCGCTAGCGCGGCCAGGATGGTGGAGGCGCGCAGGCCGTAGGTGAAGCGGCCGCTCGGCGCGCGTCGCGCTGCAATCGACGCACCCCAGGCCACGACCAGGCCGAGCACGTCGGAAAGGTTATGCCCGGCATCCGCGAGCAGGGCGGTGGAGTTGCCGATATAGCCATACACGGCTTCGGCCACGACCAGCGCGATGTTCAGCGAAATGCCGATCGCGAGCGCCTTGCCGAAGCTGGTCGGGGCATGCACATGCGCGTGGCCAAGACCATGAGCATGATCGTGATCATGATCGTGCGGATGGCCGCCATGACCATGATGGTGATGTCCGTGATAGTCGGGGCCGGCCATCTCTAGCGCTCCCCGGACGCTGCCAAATCAGGCGCCATTGTAGGCGCTTCGCGCACCTCGTCACGGCGGAACAGCACGTAGAGCGCCGGCAGCACCAGCAGCGTCAGCACCGTCGAGGAGATGATGCCGCCGATCACCACGGTCGCGAGCGGCCGCTGCACCTCGGCGCCGGCGCCGGTCGCGAGCGCCATGGGCACGAAACCGAGGGAGGCAACGAGGGCCGTCATCAGCACCGGGCGCAGCCGCGTCAGCGCGCCCGCGCGCACGGCATCGACGACGGATCGCCCCTCGCTGCGCAGCCGCTCGATGAAGGCGATGATGACGAGCCCGTTGAGCACGGCGACGCCGGACAGCGCGATGAAGCCGACACCGGCGCTGATCGACAGCGGGATGTCGCGCAGCAGCAGCGCAGCGACGCCGCCGGTCAGCGCCAGCGGCACGCCGGAGAACACCAGTGCCGCATCCGCAGCCGATCCCATCCCCATGAACAGCAGCAGGAACACGAGCAGCAGCGCTACCGGCACCACGATCGTCAGCCGCTTGGTCGCGGAGACCAGTTGCTCGAACTGCCCGCCCCAGCCGATGAAGTAGCCCGGCGGCAGCTTGACCTTCTCAGCCACCGCCGCTTCGGCCTCGGCGACGAAGGAGCCGAGGTCGCGCGCGCGGACATTGGCGGTGACGACGATGCGCCGCTTGCCATTTTCGCGGCTGATCTGGTTGGGGCCGGGCGTCGCATCGACGGTGGCGACCGATGACAGCGGCACATACCGCATCTGGGCGAGGGGAGAGGCGGCCAGCGCGGTTCGCACGGCCGTGCCGGAACTGGCCTCTTCACCGGGCGGCAGCGGGATCGGGATAGCCCTGATCGCCTCGAGATTGCCACGCAGATGCTCCGGCAGGCGCACCACGATGTCGAAACGGCGGTCGCCCTCGAACAGTTTGCCGGCCGACTTGCCGCCCACTGCGATCTCGACGATACCCTGCACCTCACTGATGCTGAGGCCATAGCGGGCGAGCGCCTGGCGGTCGAGCCGGACGGTGAGGATCGGCAGGCCCGCAACCTGTTCGATCTTGACGTCGCTGGCGCCGCGGATGCCGCGGATCGCTGCCTCGACTCGTTTTGCCGTGCCTTGCAGGATGTCGAGGTCATCGCCGAAGATCTTGACGCCGACGTCGCTGCGCACGCCGGAGATCAACTCGTTGACACGGAACTGGATCGGCTGGGAGATCTCATAGGCGCTGCCGGGAATCTCGTTGGCGGCATGGTCGATGGCTTCGATCACCTCCGACTTCGGCTTGTTCGGATCGGGCCATTCGGCGCGCGGCTTCAGCATGACGTAGCCGTCGGTCTGCGCCGGCGACATCGCGTCGGTGGCGATCTCGGCGGTGCCGATACGGGTGAAGAACTCCTTCACCTCCGGAATCTGCTTGATGCGTTTCTCCAACGCCTTCTGAAGCTCAAGTGACTGCGTGAGATTGGTCCCGGGAATCCGGATCGAGGCCAGGGCGACGTCGCCTTCGTCCAGACTCGGAATGAACTCGCCACCCATCCGCGCGGCAGCGATGCCGCTTGCGACCACGATGAGCGCGGTCATGATTGCGACGGCGAGCCGGTTGTCGATGGCAAACCGGAGCAGGGGAAGATAGGCGCGCTTCGCCGCCCGCATGAACAGGTTCTCGTGCTCGGATACCTTTCCGGTGACGAAGATGGCAACCGCCGCCGGCACGAAGGTGATGGAGAACAGCACGGCAGCGCCGAGCGCCATCAGCACGGTCAGCGCCATCGGCGTGAACATCTTGCCTTCGACGCCGGTCAGCGTCAGCACGGGGAGGTACACCACCGCGATGATGAGGGTTCCGAACAGGCTCGGCTTGATCACCTCGCTCGACCCGCGCAGGATCGCACGCAGCCGCTCCGAGGTCGTCAGCAGCCCGCCTTTCTCGCGCTGGGCCGCGGCCAGCATGCGCAAGCAGTTCTCGACGATGATCACCGCGCCGTCGACGATGATGCCGAAGTCGATCGCGCCGAGACTCATCAGGTTGGCGCTGACCTTGGTCTCGACCATGCCGGTAATGGTCATGGCCATGGACAGCGGAATGACGCAGGCGGTGACCAGCGCGGCGCGGATGTTTCCGAGGATCAGGAACAACACGGCCACCACCAGCGCCGCGCCTTCCAGCAGATTGTTCCGGACCGTGCGGATGGTGGCTTCGACCAGATCGGTGCGGTCGTAGACGGTCCGCGTCACGACGCCTTCGGGCAGCGACTTGGCGATGTCCTCGAGGCGGGCTGCGACGCGGCGCGCCACGGTCCGGCTGTTCTCCCCTATCAGCAACATCGCGGTGCCGAGCACGGTTTCCTCGCCGGCCCGCGTCGCCGCGCCTGTGCGCAGATCGCGGCCTTCCGTCACCGTCGCGACATCCCTGATCCTGACGGGATTGCCGCCGCGCGAGCCGATGACGATGTCCTGGATCTCGTTGATATTGCCGACCTGGCCCGGGGAGCGAACCAGGTATTGCTCGCCGTTGCGCTCGATATAGCCGGCGCCCACATTGGCGTTGTTGGCGGCGAGCGCCGTCATGACGTCGCGAAAGCCGAGCCGGTACGCCATTAGCTTGCCGGGGTCCGGCAGCACGTGGAACTGCCGCTCGAACCCGCCGATGGTGTTGACTTCGATCACGCCCGGCACGTTGCGAAGCTGCGGCCGGATGATCCAGTCCTGCACGGTGCGCAGATCAGTCAGCGAATAGTCGTGGCCGCCTTGCGTCTTGGCGCCCGCCTTGACCTCGACGGTATACATGAAGATTTCGCCGAGCCCGGTCGAGACCGGGCCCATCGCGACCTCGACGCCGGCCGGAAGCTGGTCCTTCACCTGCTGGATGCGTTCGCCGACGAGCTGGCGGGCGAAGTAGATGTCGGTGCCGTCCTTGAAGACGACCGTCACCTGGCTCAGGCCATAGCGCGACAGCGAGCGGGTGTAATCCAGCTTCGGCAGGCCGCCCATCGCGGTCTCGACCGGGAAGGTGATGCGCTGCTCGGTCTCCAGTGGCGAATAGCCGGTCGCGCGGGTGTTGATCTGGACCTGGACGTTGGTGATGTCAGGCACGGCGTCGATCGGCAGGTGCTGGAAATTCCAGACGCCGAAGGCGAGGGCGCCGAGCGCCAGGAGCAGAACCAGCCAGCGTTGATGAACTGAGGCGGCGATGAGACGCTCAGTCATGCTCGGCCTCACCCTTGCCCATCTCCGCCTTCACGACGAAGCTGTTCTCCGCGACGTAATGCTCGCCGGCCGTAAGGCCCGCCTTGATCTCGACATGGCGCGGATCGGCATCCCCAAGCTCCACCGGCCGCGCCTCGATCTTGTCGCCGTCCTCGCGGACGAACACGATGGTCCGGTTCTCCAGCGTCTGGATCGCGCTGCGGCGCACCGCGACCGCGACGTTGCGCGCGGCGAGGATCAGCCGCGCCGTGACGAACAGGCCGGGACGCAGGCGCCCGTCCGAATTTGGCAGCACGACGCGGGCCAGCGCGGTCTGGGTTTCGCTCGAGCCGATCGGCGCCATGTAGGAGATCGTGCCCTTGATCTCGCCGCGGCCATCGTCGGGATCGATCAGCACCTCGTCATTGAGGCGGACGCGCCGCAGGTCCTGCCGGTAGATCGACAGGTCGACCCAGATGGTGGAGAGATCGGCGAGGACGAAGGCCGGCTTTTGTTCGGAGGCGTATTCGCCGAGCGAGATCTGGCGCTCGATGATGGTGCCCGCGATCGGTGCTTTCAGCTCGTAGACGGTGAGGCTCTGGTTGCTCTCGATCGCGGCGAGCAGATCGTCCTTGGCGACCTTGTCGCCAATGCGCTTCAGGATCGATTTGGCGATCCCCGGAAAGCGCGGCGTCACCTGCACCACGGCTTCCTGATTGGCGCGCAGGATGCCGTTGAAGGCGAGCGTGTCGGTCAGGGTCGCGCTCGCGGCCTCCGCCAGCACCACGCCGGCGGCGGCGAGCTTGACGTCGGAGATGCGGATGCGCTCGGCGCCGTGCTCGTCCTGCTCGACATGGTCGTTCGGTTTCTCCGGCTTCTTCTCCGCGGCATGCTCGGCTGGCGAGAGCCTGGCCGGCGCGAGCATGGAATAAGCGTAGGCGCCGAGCGCGGCGGCAACGAGGGCGACGACAAGGGTGGAGGACGTCTTCATCGTGCGCTCTCCCGCGCCAGCGTGAAGGGATTGCCGACGAGGCCTTCGATGGTCGCAACGCCTGCATGGAAATTCTGCAGCGCCTCCTGCTCCCGCAGCCGCGCCTGGGCGACGCTCGCTTGGGCGTCCAGCACTTCAAGCAAGGTGAAGCGGCCCTGGCCGTAACCTTGCGAGATCGCCTCGGACGCTTCGAGGGCCTTGGGGATCGCCGTCTCGCGCAGGACCGCGAGCTCGCGCAGTGAGCCCTGGAGCGAGTCATAGGCGCGGCCGGCGATCACGATCAGCATGTTGCGGTTGGCCTCGCGCTCGGCTTTGGTCTTGGCGAGGCTTTCCTGGGCGGAGAGGATGTTGCCCTGGTTCTGGTCGAACACGGGAATCGGCACCGAGACGGTGAAGCGCACGGCATCGTCATTGGTTTCGTTGTAATGGCGCCAGCCGGCTGCGATCCGCACGTCGGGATAGGGCTTGAGCCGTGCCAGCAGCAGCTCGGCATTGCGCTGGGCATAGACGGCGGTCCAGCGCACCAGTTGCGGATTGGCATCGATGGAGGCGACCACCGACTGGAACGTCGGCGGCCGACCGGTGGTGTCGAGCCGGCCGGAGGCCTCGCCGAATTTCGCGGCGGGATCTCCCATCAGCACCGCCAGCTCGCGCCGGGCGCTGGCCAGCGTCGCCTTGAAGCGCTCGCGGTCGGCTTTCACCAGGGCGGAGGCGACTTCGGCGCGGCCGGTCTCGGCCGGCGAGGAGGCACCGGCCTCGACGCGGCGGTGCAGCAGCGGCGTCAGGCGATCGATCGCGGCGATCTGCTCGTCGAGGATCTGGATGCGCCGCTGCGCGCCGAGCACGCTGAGGAAGGCGATCGCGGTCTCGGACAGCAGCTCCAGCCTGACGGCCTTGCGCTGGATCGCGGCGACCTCGATGCCGGCTGCGCCGGCGGCAATCCGCGCTTCCCGTTTGCCGAACAGCTCGAAAGCCTGGCTGATTTGCAGCGTAGTCTCGGCCGACCGCGTCCCGCGATATTTGCCAGAGCCGAGTGAATCGTCCTGCTCATAGGACAGCTCCGGATTGAGCAGCGCGCCCGCCTGGATGCGCTGGCCCGTGGCAATGCCAACGTCGCGCTCAGCTGCCGTCAGGCGCGGGCTCGCCTCCAGCGCGCGCGACAGGGCGCTCCGCATCGTCAAAGTCTGGGCGTAAGCCGGTGCAAGCGCCAATCCGGCGATGAGACATGCCGCCGCGCACGCGAGGCGCGCGGCCATAGCCCTGCAAAACATGAAGCCGACCTGTGAAGGATGAACCTAATGGGCGCGGGGCGCCCGACCAATCCGTTCAGGCAATGTGTTTGGGAGGCGGCGAGTCGGTATCGGGAGTAATTCCGGCGAGCCGGGGTCCACGCTGCGGGCGCGATGCAGACACGAGCGCGACCGATGCGGCGGACAGCGCCGGCTGCGCCACCGTCACCGAGAAGCAGCCATGGCAATGGTGTCCGCCGATCACCTTGTGGTCGCCGTGGCCTGCGGAGCCATCGAGAATCGAAGCGATTTCCGAGCCGCCGGACGGGCTGGTCACATCGATGTCATGAGTGCCGTGGAGGGCGCCGGACAGCAGGTACATGACCGTGACAAACACAGCCACGAGCCCACGCCAATTGCGCGTGTGCCTGAGTCTGAGGGGCCGGCGGTTCAAGATCACGAATTTACTCATCTTGTCGATCAGGCTGGCCTACCACAGCGATGGGAACAGTGTCGACCCGCAACAATGTTACGTATGCGGAACTTGATCTCGCGGAGCGGGCCCCGTGATTGTCCGGCGCGTGCAACCGCTCTATACTGTGAGCATGGCTGATGCATGCTGCTCACCGCCGCCGCTCAATTTCGATCGCCATCGCGACAACAAGGCGTATCGTCGCGTGCTTTGGGCTGTGCTCGCCATCAATGCCGTCATGTTCCTGGCCGAGATCGGCGCGGGCCTTGCTGCGGGATCGGCGTCGCTCCAGGCTGACGCGCTCGATTTTCTTGGAGACGCCGCGAACTACGCCATCAGCCTTCTGGTGGTCGGCATGGCGCTGCGCTATCGTGCCGCCGCAGCGCTCGCAAAGGCGCTGACGATGGGTGCCTTTGGCCTGTGGGTCGTCGGCACGGTGGTCTGGCACGCAGCCCATGGCACGCTGCCGAACGCTTTCACCATGGGGATGGTTGGCGTCGCGGCGCTTGCCGCGAACGTCGCCTCCTTCGGGCTGCTGTGGGCCCATCGCAAGGGCGACTCCAATATGCGCTCCGCTTGGATATGCACCCGCAATGACGTGCTCGGAAATATCGCCGTGTTGTCGGCCGCCCTCGGCGTGTTCGGGACCGGTGCGGGCTGGCCCGATATCATCGTGGCCGCAATCATGGCCGGCCTCGCGCTTCAGGGAGCGGTTGTCGTGGTACGGCACTCCCGCATGGAGCTGAAGGTTGCTCCGGCCTAATAACAAAACCTTGGTGGCGGCCAGATGGCGACCAGCCACGAACTCAGCAGTGATCTTCTATCGCTTTGGAGATTTCGTTCGGCGCGGCGAAAATCACGTCCGCCCGGTCACCCATCATGCCGGCCGATACGATAGCAGGCGCGCCGCTCTGCGGCCCGTCTTCGCTGGAATCTGTTTTCAGCCGCAGATTGCGTTCCCAGAAGGGGCGCGTCTTGCCGTCGGCCGTTGTCACCCGATAGGTGTCCCGACAGTGGGTAATGCCGGTGACGCGCTGCGCGGGATTCAGCTTCTTCAGATTGGGGGCGCGGCCGCTACCCATCATCCCTCCCATCATGCCACTCCCATTCATGCGGTTTTCGGCCGTTCGCTCCGGCGCGGCCCCCGGCCTGGTGGACTCTTTAAGGAACGCCAACAGATCCGCGCGAACGCGTGAGTCCTTGATACCCTCGAACGGCATCTCGTTATCAGGCACCATGCGCGCAGGATCGGTTAACCAGGCGTCCAGCGAGCGGTCATCCCAAATGATCCCGGAGGCTTTGAGCGCGTCGGAGTAGCGCTCGAAACTCGGCAAGCTTGCGGCCTTCCTCCCCCAGAGATTTGCAAGACTTGGCCCCGTCATGTTGCGGTCGGGCTCGAGCGAGTGACATGCCGCACAGACGCGAAAATCGCGTTCGCCCCGAGCCACGCTGTCCTGCTGCGCGCCGGCCGGCGACGAGACAAGGACGGCCGCGAATGCCACGAAGAGAAGGCGATCCATGTTCAATCTCCCCGATTTGAGAAGAAGAGATACTTGATCAGCGCTGCCGCCCCGAGCGCGAGCACGACGATGACCAGAACCGCGATCAGCCCCATGCCGCCCATCATTCCCGACATCGTGTCCTGCATCATGGCTCACCTCATTCGGCTGGCTCCTGGATTCGCGACTTTGCAACGGTCGCCTTCGATTTTCCCGGAGGTTCTGGTTTGCCCGCAGAAGGCAAATGGAAGCCCTTCACGATGCCGAAGATCGCGGGGATCACGATCAACGTCAGCAGGGTCGAGGAGATCATGCCGCCGATCATGGGCACAGCTATGCGCTGCATGATCTCCGAGCCGGTGCCGGTGCTCCACATGATCGGCAGCAGGCCGGCCATGATCGCGACCACCGTCATCATCTTCGGGCGGACGCGCTCGACGGCGCCCTCCATGATGGCCTCGCGAAGGTCTATCCGGCTCAATGTCCAACCCTCGGCGGCGCGGCGCTCCTTGATCTCCGCAAGCGCTTGATTGAGGTAGATCAGCATCACCACGCCGGTCTCGGCGGCTACGCCGGCGAGCGCGATGAAGCCCACGGCCACGGCGACGGAGAGGTTGAACCCGAGCCACCACATCAGCCAGAGCCCGCCGACCAGCGCGAATGGCAGCGACAGCATCACGATCATTGTGTCCATGACCGACCGGAAATTGAGGTACAGCAACAGGAAGATGATGAGGAGCGTGGCCGGCACGACGATTTTCAGACGGGCCATGGCCCGCTCGAGATATTCGTACTGGCCGCTCCAAACCACGTAGTAGCCGGGCGGAAACTGGATGCTGGCCTGGACGACGCGCTGCGCCTCCGCGACGTAGCCGCCGAGATCGCGGTCGCGGATGTCGACGTAGATGTAAGTGGCGAGCTGTGCGTTCTCCGTCCGGATCGATGTCGGGCCGCGCGCGAGTTGGACGGTCGCGACTTCCGCGAGCGGGACGGCGCCGCCGGCCGGCATGGGAACGAGGATGTCGCTTGCGATCTTCTTCGGATTGTCCCGAAGGTCGCGGGGATAGCGCATATTGACCGTGAAGCGCTGCCGGCCCTCGACGGTGGTCGTGATCGCCTGACCGCCGAGTGCGGTCGCGATGGTGTCCTGGACGTCCTGGACCATGATCCCGTAACGCGCCAGCGCCGAGCGATCGGGCGCGATTTCCAGATAGTAGCCGCCGATGCTCCGCTCAGCGTAGGCGGACGAAGTCCCCGGCACCGCCCGCAGCACCTGCTCAATCTGCTTCGCGAGCTTGTCGATCTCGACGAGCTCGGTGCCGATGACCTTGACGCCGACGGGCGTCCGGATGCCGGTCGAGAGCATGTCGATGCGCGCCTTAACAGGCATGGTCCACGCGTTCGACACGCCTGGGAATTGCAGCGCCTTGTCCATTTCGGCGATCAGCCCGTCGATGGTGAGGCCTGGCCGCCACTGTCCCTTCGGCTTCAGGTTGACCACGGTCTCGAACATCTCGGTCGGCGCCGGGTCGGTCGACGTGGACGCGCGCCCCGCCTTGCCGTAGACGGACGCCACTTCCGGAAACGACTTGATGATGCGATCCTGCGTCTGCATCAGTTCGGCCGCCTTGGTGACCGAGATGCCGGGCAGCGTCGTCGGCATGTAGAGCAGCGTGCCCTCGTTGAGATTCGGCATGAATTCGGTTCCGAGCTGGCGCGCCGGCCAAATCGTCACCGTGAGCACGGCGAGCGCGAGCAGAATAACCAATGTCTTTGCGCGCAGCACGCCCTTGATGACCGGTCGGTAGATCCAGATCAGGAAGCGGTTGATCGGATTCCTGTGCTCCGGAACGATCCGCCCGCGGACGAAGATCACCATCAGCGCCGGGACCAATGTCACCGAGAGCAGCGCCGCCGCGGCCATCGCAAAGGTCTTGGTGAAGGCGAGCGGGCTGAACAGCCGTCCCTCTTGCGATTCCAGCGTGAAGATCGGCATGAACGACACGGTGATGATGAGCAGGCTGAAGAACAGCGCCGGCCCGACCTCGGAGGCGGAATCGATCAGGATCGCGATCCGCGAGCGGCCGGGCTCGGCGCGCTCCAGGTGCTTGTGGGCGTTCTCGATCATGACGATGGCGGCATCGACCATGGCACCGATTGCGATCGCAATGCCGCCGAGACTCATGATGTTGGAGCCAATTCCGAGCAGCTTCATGGCACCAAAGGCCATCAGAACGCCCACGGGAAGCATCAGGATCGCGACGAGCGCGCTGCGGACGTGCAGCAGGAACACGATGCAAACCAGCGCGACGACGGCGCTTTCTTCGACCAGCGTGTGCTTGAGCGTGTCGATGGCGGCATAGATCAGGTTCGACCGGTCATAGACCGGCACGATCTCGACTGATTTGGGCAGGCTGGTTGCGATCTCCCTGAAGCGCTTCTTGACGTTCTCGATGACGTCGAGCGCGTTCATGCCGAAGCGCTGGAGGACGATGCCACTGGCGACTTCCCCCTCGCCGTTGAGTTCGGTGATGCCGCGCCGCTCGTCCGGTCCCAGTTCGACCCTGGAGACGTCCCGTAGCAGCACCGGCGTGCCCTTGTCGGTCTTGAGGACGATGTTGCCGAGATCGTCGATACTCTTCAGGTAACCCTTTCCGCGGATGACGTACTCGAACTCCGACAGCTCGACGGTACGCCCGCCGACGTCGGTATTGCTGGCACGGATCGCGTCCCGGATCTTCTGCATCGTGATGCCGAGATCGCGCATCCGCTGCGCGTCGAGGACGACGTTGTACTGCTTGACGAAGCCGCCGACGCTCGCAACCTCCGCGACGCCCTCGGCCTTGGCGAGCGCGAATTTGAGATTCCAGTCCTGGATGGTGCGCGTGTCCGCGAGGTTCAGTTCCTTGGACATCACGGCGTACTGGTAGACCCAGCCGACGCCGGTTGCGTCCGGACCGATGGTCGGCGTCACTCCTGCCGGCAGCCGTGAGGTGGCGGCGTTGAGGAATTCGAGGACCCGCGAGCGGGCCCAGTAGATGTCGGTGCCGTCCTCGAAGATCACGTAGACGAAGGAAACACCGAAGAAGGAGAAGCCGCGTACGACCTTGGATTTCGGCACCGTGAGCATGGCGGTGGCCAATGGATAAGTGACCTGGTCCTCGATCACCTGCGGCGCCTGCCCCGAATACTCGGTATAGACGATGACCTGCGTGTCGGAGAGGTCTGGAATGGCGTCCAGCGGCAGATGGACGAGCGCGTAGAGTCCGGCGGCAGCCGCGAAGCCGGTGCCGAACAGCACCAGCAGCAGGTTGCGCGCCGACCAGGCGATCACGCGGGCGATCATGGGCGCGCTCCCATCGTGCCTGCCGCTGGGGCGGGTTGCGCACCCTCGGGCGCGGCAAACCCCTTCAGCGCGGCCTTCAGGTTGCTCTCGGCGTCGATCAGGAAATTGGCCGAGGTGACGACGGCCTCGCCCTCCGACACGCCCTGGGTAACTTCGACGAGTCCGCCGCCGCGACGGCCGAGCTTCACTTCACGCGGCTCGAAGCGGCCCTCCCCCTTGTCGACCAGGACGGCCTGGCGGCTTCCGCTGTCGAGCACGGCGCTCTCCGCCACCGCCAGCACCGGTCCCGGCGTGCCGGCCTCGATCTCGGCATCGACATACATCTCGGGCCGCAGCACTTCGTCGGGATTGGGCACCTCGATCCGGATTCGCGCGGTGCGCGTCGCGGCGTTGAGATGGGGATAGATCAGCGCCACCGTCCCGGCGAAGCTCTGGCCGGCGAGCGCCCGCGGCCGGATGGTCACCTTCGTGCCGACGGCGACCTGCGGCAGATCGCGCTCCGCCACATCGATGAGCACCCAGAGCAGGCGGTGGTCGGCGATCCTGAACAGCACGTCCCCGGGCCCCGCGCGCATGCCGGGCACGACGTTGCGCTCGAGGATCTCGCCGTCCTGCGGCGCGAGCCACGGAATCGAGAGTGAGATTTCCCGGGTGCGTTCGAGCTCCTTGACGGCGGGCTCCGGCGTGGCGAGATTCTCCAGCCGCCGCCGCGCACCCTTCAGCTCCTTGCCGGTGGCGCCGGCGTTGATCGCGGAGAGATATTCCGCGGCGGCGCTCGACAGCGCCGGGCTGTACACGTTCAGCAGCGGTTGCCCCTTGTGAACGTGATCGCCGGTCGTGACGTTGGCGACGCTCTCGACGAAACCCTCGAAGCGCAGCGCGACCACCGAAACGCGTCGCTCGTCCTCCTGGACGGTCCCTGGCGCGCGGATCAGGGTCGTGACGGGCCGCCTCACGACCGGCTCGGACTTGGCGCCCGTGCGCTGAATCTTGCCGGGCGACAGCTTCACCGAACCGTCGTCGCTGTCCTCGCCTTCGTAGACGGGAATGTAATCCATCCCCATCGAGTCCTTCTTCGGCACTGGCGAGGTGTCCGGCAGGCCCATCGGGTTGCGGTAGTATTTGATCTTGCGATCGCCCTTGGCGTCAGCAGTTACAACCCTGGGCGTTTCGTCGGGCTCGTCGAAGCTGATGTCCTCGTTCGCCCGCACGGCACGATAGCCGCGGCCGTCGGCCGTCTTCTTCGGGGTGAGCGAGTAGAACGGCCTGCCGTCCGGATCCCGGAAATAGATCGGTGCGCCCGTGTCCGCCGCATGCGCGGCGAAAGTCAGCGAGCTTGACTCCGAATGAGGCTGCATGGCGCGGCCGCCAATCAGCGCGACAGCGGCCGCCGCGAAAATCGCAGCGGCACGGCCAGTAACGGCGAGCCGGGTCATTTCTCGGCCGTGACGACGAGCTTGTTTTCGACCGTGCCGGTCTCGCCCTGCACCTTGGCGCCCAGCGAGAGCTGCCAACGTCCGGCCATGCTGAAATTGGCCTTGAAGCGATAGGTCCCGGGTTCGGTGCCCGGCAGCGGCGTGAGCTTAGTGACCATCTCCTGCATGCCGTCAGGCGCCATGTCGAGCCGAGTGGCGAAGATCACCGCATCGGGTATCGCCTTGCCGCTGGTCTTGTCGACCAGCCGCACGGTTACGATGCGATCGGCCCCGGTCTTGATGGTCGGTTGAACCAGTTGGAATTCGTAGTTCTTGATCTCGGCGTGAGCGCTCCCCGTGAGCACAGCACCGATCAGCGCGGCCAGAGCGGTGCGCGCGAGCTTGGGCGTCGTCATGATTTATAGTTCCTCGATGGGTCTGATGGAGCCGCCGGAGCTGCACGCGGCGAGCCGGGATGCAGCCAAGCGGCAGGCAATCGCGCGCGCCGATGTCGGCGCGCACGATCATCAGGCGCGTCAGCGCCCAATCAGGCCCGGGTTCGAGGAGGATGGTCGGGTGGCTTGGCGGCGAGCCCGTCGCGCAGGCGGTCATTGCGCGGCGCGAGCGCGCTCCTCTGTGGCTGCCGCTCGATCAAAGTGCTCGCTCCGAACGGAGCGGAGAGCGACAGGCTCAGCATGCACAATGCGACGAACGGACAGGAATCGCAGGCCTTGCTCTTGGTCTGATCCGGGCAGCAGGGCATGTCTTCGGACATGCCTTGCGTGTCGTCTGACATTGCGGGCATGCTGCCAACAGCACCGGATACCGGCATGGCGGATGCAGGCGTCGCCAGCGGCGCGAGCACGAGCCCGGCCGCGACCAGCAGCATCACCACAGCGTTGGCGAACGGTTTCACGAACATGCCCCATTGTCGCACGGCGGAGCGGAACCTGCAAACCGGCCGGGCATCACGACTTGGCCATTCGTTTGCGTACCTTGTGCAAAAGGAGCTCCCGCAATCAGGCATTAACCAGCGCGGAGCGCTCCGTTGCCGCGACGAGATCGTTCGGTGGCCAGCAGATCGCAAAGAAAGTCGCGGCTCGACCGTGATGGTGGAAACGGGAATGGCCTTTTTCCGGAATGCATTTGCCTGATGCAGTCACGCTGTTCTGCGGTCCACGCGGCGCTCCCGATCCGGAAGGTTCCGGCCGACACATTTCATCATCCGCCCTCGGCGTGGTTAACATATGACAGCAAGACTTGGGAGGCGGCCCTAAGCGCAAAGGCCCCAGCCCGGGACTGACCGGCTGGGGCCTCATGTGCTCACAATCTTCATCCTTGGGACTCGGGCAGACAATCCGCATCTCGCCGATGCGTTCCATGGCAGATGCCAAATTTGGAACGTTCCTCATTCCTTGTGATTACCGAGCAGAGGTATCTGAGGAGGAAGGGACCATGGACGGACTGATTTATCTCATCGGCTTGATCGTCGTGATCATGGCGATCCTGTCGTTCTTCGGCCTGCGCTGAGAGAACGGCAATGGCTATTGAAACTCTCGTACGGGAAGACGTCATGGAGGGCGGCGTGGCTACAGCCGACGAACGCCGGACCATCCAATGGAGCTCGGTACTTGCAGGCTCTCTCGCCGCCAGCGCAATGTCGTTCATCCTGATCGGCTTTGGCGTCGCGGTCGGCCTGGGTGTCAGCTCGGCCTCGCCGACGTGGCGGGATGCCTCAGCGGCGCTTGCGTTGCTGTCCGGCCTGTATCTAATCATCCAGGCGATCGTCAGTTTTGGGTTCGGCGGTTACATCGCCGGCCGGACCGCGCGACCGGCGCCGGCACTTGCAACGATCGAGGATGATCGCGAGCGGCGGGACGGGCTGCATGGCCTGACGTCGTGGGCTCTCGCGGTGCTTCTCGGCGCCGCGCTGCTCGCGCTGCTCGGTGCAGCTGCGATCGACCGTTCGCCGACGCGCAGCTCGGCCAGCAACACTTCGGCCGCCGAACCGCTGTTGAGCTATGAGCTCGACAAGCTGTTCCGCGCGCCGCGGCGCCCGCCCAACACCGATCTGCGGGAACCCCGCGCCGAAGCAGGACGCATCCTGATGACGTCATCGAGCCACAGCGGTGTCAGCACCGATGATCGAAACTATCTCGTGCAGCAGGTGGCCGCGCTGACGGGTCTCGCAGCGCCGGACGCCGAACGACGGGTTGATGCTTCGATCGCGGATGCCAGGACAGCCATCAACCGCGCGCGGCGCAACTCGATTATCGTTGCGTTCTCGGTTGCGGCCGCGACCCTGATCGGGGCCGCAGTGGCCTGGGCCGCAGCGGTCGCCGGCGGGCGACATCGTGACGGAGAACCGCTGCCGAAGTGGATGGCGAGTGCCAACCGGTTCCATCGCAACCCGCGCGCGATGCCGGTGCCCTGATCCCAAAGCAAATGGCCGGGGATAAAGCCCGGCCATTTCCGCATGCACAACGATAAGAGGCGCTAGGCCCGTTCTTCCCAGATCATCGCGAGATGCACGATGGTCTGCACCGCCTTCTCCATATCCTGCCGGCTGACCCATTCGAGCCGCGAATGAAACGCGTGCTCGCCGGCGAAGATGTTGGGGCAGGGCAGGCCCATGAAGGACAGGCGCGAGCCGTCGGTGCCGCCGCGGATCGCGGTGCGCATCGGGCGCAAACCGGCGCGGCGGATCGCTTCGATGGCGTATTCGAGGACGTGGGGGTGACGGTCGATCACCTGCTTCATGTTGCGATACTGCTCGCGCACCTCGAATTTGTAGGTCGAGCGCGGATAGTCCTTCATCACGTCCTTGACGATGTTCTCGAGCAGGACCTCCTTCTCCTTCAGCCCATCCTCGTTGAAGTCGCGGAGGATGAAGGAGAGCGTCGCCTGTTCCAGCGCGCCCTCGATGCCGACCGGGTGCAGAAAGCCCTGCTTGCCTGAGGTCGTCTCCGGCGAGCAGCCTTCCTTGGGCAGGCGCTCGACGATGGCGGCGGCGATCTTGATCGCGTGCTCCATCTTGCCCTTGGCATAGCCGGGATGGGCGCTGACGCCGTTGATAGTGATGGTGGCCCCATCGGCCGAGAAAGTCTCGTCCTCGACGCAGCCGGCGCTCTCGCCGTCCATGGTGTAGCCGAAATCGGCGCCGAGCTTCTTCAAATCGACATTGTCGACGCCGCGGCCGATCTCTTCATCTGGCGTGAACAGGATCTTGATGGTGCCGTGCTTCACATCCGGATTATTGATGAAAAAATGCGCGGCATCCATGATCTCGGCGACGCCGGCCTTGTTGTCGGCGCCTAACAACGTGGTGCCGTCGGTCGTGATGATGTCGTTGCCGATCTGGTTCTTCAGCGCAGGGTGCTCGGCGAAGCGGATCACTTGGCTGGTGTCGCCGGGCAGCACGATGTCGCCGCCGCGATAGTTCTTCACCACCTGCGGCTTGACGTCCTTGCCGGTGACGTCGGGCGAGGTGTCCATGTGCGAGCAGAAACAGATCACCGGCACCTTCTTAGGTGTGTTGGCCGGGATCGTTGCATAGACATAGCCGAACTCGTCGAGATGCGCGTCCGCAACGCCCATGGCTTTGAGCTCGGCGGCGAGCACGCGGCCGAGATCCTTCTGCTTCTCGGTCGAAGGCGAGGCCGCCGATTCCGGATCGGACTGGGTGTCGATGGTGACGTAGCGCAGGAAGCGCTCGGTCACGGTATGCGAAAAGGTGAGGGGGGACATTTCTGCTCAAACCGCCGGGTCAGGGGGAAGCTGGCGGTATACCAGAAAAGCGGGCTGCGTTGCGGACAGAACGATGTCGGGTCGGGCGTCACGAAGCGTAATTGCTAGATCGCCTCTTTTAGTTCCTTGACGGGGCGGAACGCGACCTTCCTGCTGGCCTTGATGTGGATCGGCTCGCCAGTGGCGGGATTGCGGCCGGTGCGGGCGGCGCGCTTGCGGACCTGGAGAATGCCGAGGCCGACGATCCGGACGCGGTCGCCCTTCTTCAGGTGCTTGGTGATCAGGTCGACCATGTCGGTCAGGACGGCCTCGGCGCGCTTTTTCGACAGGTCCTGGCTTTCCGCAATGTCAGCAGCGAGGTGCTTGAGCGTAATGGTGGCGGGAGCGGCTGCCTTCTTCGCCATGTCTGACCTCCTCGTTCTGGCCGGTGGCTCGGGGACACCCCTGAACCCCGCAAGTTCTTGGAGGCGTAGACGATTCGGGCGCGGCCTGACTATGCCGGCTCGAATGTCGTCCATGGCTTGCGCCGATGCGACAGCGTCGAGAAGTTCAGGCTAAGACTATGAAGGGATTGCCAAAATGGCGCGAGAGACGGGGCTCGAACCCGCGACCTCCGGCGTGACAGGCCGGCGCTCTAACCAACTGAGCTACTCCCGCGTGGCGCGCTGAACGCGTGCGGAACGTGGGGGGACTTAAAGGGGGGACATGGTGAAGTCAAGGACGTTGCGCTCCGCCGGTGCATCTCGGTTAAGCATTGCTCTGGAAAACGAAAATGGCCGCCCGGCGGCGGCCATTGGTCAGCCCGGTCGAGTGCGTCTCAGCGAATCTGCGACGCGCCTGCGCTGGTCACCACCACCGGCTTGCCGGCCTTGATGATTTGGGTGGACTGGGCGGTCTGGCTGTAATCGGCAGGGGTGCGGGCTGCAATCCCGAAGCCGGCCACCGCAATGCCGGCAACCAGCGCCACCACCACGATCTTCAGGTGGGTCGCACGATCAGCAGAGTGAATTGAGTGGTTCATATGAGCCTCCCGACGGACTTTGCCGTCGTCTATGGGCTCCTCTTCTAGGCACTCTCTGTTTCCGGATGGTTTCGCGGGTTCCGCAAAATGGTTTCATCTCCCCGCGCGCATGATGCGATCGTCGGCGCGCAGCAACGCAATCGGCGCCTGCTGGATCATTTGAGCGAAGCGATCCCACACACTGCTGCGGCAGATTGGGCAGCTCACGGCGACCGCCGCCGAGATGCTCGCGAACGAGAAGAATTCGCGTTCAGATCTCCGGTTCTGAAGATATTGAAGTGCTTCTAAGAATTTTTCTAAGAAGCTTTCAATTAGGCAATTCGCGCGCCCTCCCATAAGCGTCCCCCTAAGCGCATGTCGCCGCGGGGACTGGCGGCATGATGCATCAAAACATGCAGCTTTGGGGTGGCGCGTTGAACAGTCTTGGAATGCTGCGGTCGGCCGTGTTGGCGACCGCATCCGCTTGGGTCTTGGTGCCGCAGGCATCGCTCGCACAAGCATCGGCGCAGAGTGGCGCGCAGAACATTCCGTCGGTGACGGTCACGGCGCCTGAAGCGCGCCGCCGCGCCGCGGCGACCCCTCAGCGTCGTGTGCCGCGCTCGTCGGTGCAGACCGCCAACAGGAATAAGCCGCAGCCGCAGCGCAATGTCGGCGTGGTCGAAACGCCGCTCGGTCCGGTGAACGGCTACGTCGCCGGCCGCAGCTCGTCGGGCACCAAGACCAACACGCCGATCATAGAGACGCCGCAATCGGTCTCCGTGATCGGTGCCGAGCAGATCCGCGACCAGAAGATCGTCAGCAAGTTCGACGAGGTGCTGCGTTACACGCCCGGCGTGATCGGCGGCACCTACGGCGCCGATTTCCGCAACGACTGGTTCTTGATCCGCGGCTTCCCGGCGCAGAACGAGTCACTGTTCCTCGATGGCCTGCAGCTCTTCTACACCTCCTATGCGAGCTGGAAGCTGCAACCATTCAACCTCGAGCGCGTCGAGGTGCTGCGCGGGCCGTCCGGCATCCTGTACGGCGGCTCGGCGCCGGGCGGTCTCGTCAACGCGGTGAGCAAGCTGCCGCTCGCCGAGCCGGTGCGCTATCTCGAGGCCGGCATCAACAATTACGGCAACGCCTATACGGCGTTTGACTTCGGCGGCGTGGTCCCGCAGTCCGGCAACGGGCAAATGTTCTACCGGTTTGTCGGCCAGGTGCAGGGCGGCGGCACTCAGACCGACTATGTCTACGACAACAATTTCTTCTTCGCTCCGTCGGTGACCTGGCGGCCGGACGCCGACACCAAGCTCACCGTCTACGCCACGGCTGCGCACAACAACACCAGGGCGGAGAACTTCCTGCCCTATGTCGGCACCGTCACCAATGCGCCGTTCGGCCGCATTCCTACCAGCCTGTTCGTCGGCGACCCCCGCGCCGACCAGTTTCGCCGCGAGCAGGAGACGCTCGGCTACCAGTTCGCGAAGAACATCACGGACAGCCTGGACTTCCGCCAGAACGCGCGCTTCGGACATGTCGACGTCTTCTACACCGGCCTCTACGGGCTGGGCTACGCGACGACGCCGGCGGCCGCCGACATCATGCGCGGCAATTTCTACGCCCGCGGGGTCGCCAATCAATTAAACCTCGACAACCAGCTCGAGTACCGCTTTGCCACCGGCGCGCTGCAGCACACCGCGCTGCTCGGCGTCGACCTCAAGCATTACGCCCTCGACGACCGGCAGGGCTTTGGCGCGGGGACCAATCTTAACGTGCTCAATCCGGTCTACGGCGTCAACGCGCCGTTCAACGGAGCGCTGTATCGGGACGCCTATCTCACTCAGGGCATGGCGGCGGTTTATCTCCAGGATCAGGTCAAGCTCGATCGGCTAACGGTGGTGCTGTCCGGCCGTCAGGACTGGGTTGATCTCGTCAACCACAACCGGCTCGGCCCCGATCAAAGCCGCGCAGACAGCAAGTTCTCCGGCCGCGTCGGCGCGATCTACAATCTCGACTTTGGCGTCGCGCCGTATGCCTCCTACATGACGGGCTACAATCCGATTATCGGCATCAATGCGGCCGGACGGCTGCAGTTGCCGGAAACATCGGAGCAGACCGAGGTCGGCGTGAAGTACGAGCCGATCGGGCTCAACGCACGGTTCAGCGTCGCGTGGTTCGATCTGAAGCGCAAGAATGCGCTGACCACCGATCCAAACAATCCGCTGTTCCAGACCCAGAACGGCGAGGTCACCTCGCGTGGCGTCGAGCTCGAGGCGGTGGCGAACATCACGCCGGATTTCAAGCTGGTGGCGAGCTACACCAAGTACGAACTGTTCGTGAGCCAGGACCTCAATTCCGCGCTGATCGGCACGGTTCCGACCAACACTCCCCGGGAGTTCGCCTCGGTCTGGACCGATTATACCTTCAGCGAGGGCCCGCTGCGGGGCTTTGGCCTTGGCGGCGGCGTGCGCTACGTCGGCTCGTCTTTTGCCGACACCGCGAACACCGCGCTCGTTCCGTCCTTCGTGCTGGGCGATGTCGCCGTGCACTACGAGTGGGACAACCACTGGCGCGCGGCGCTCAACGTCGTGAACGTGACGGACAAGATCTACGTCGCGAGCTGCGCGGTCGTCACCTCATGCTACTATGGCGACCGTCGCCGCATCACCGCGAGCCTCGCCTACAAATGGTGATGGCGGGCGAGCGGAGAGCATCGTGAAGGCGCGAACGGTCAGGCTCTGGTCCGCGGTCCACGCCTGGACGTGCTCACGATCCTCGTGATCGGCAGCGGCCTGTGGCTGGCACGGTGGCGGAAGCGGGCGGCCGCCCGCGCCGAAGCATTCGCCAGACGAGCCCCGGTCCCGTCGTGATGCATGGCTGGTCCGATCGTTCGCACCTGTGGATTCGTGCCTTTGCTGCACTGCTCGGGGCCGCCGCCATCGCCGACTTGCTGGCGGCGCTGCTCTGGGGCAGGGTTGGCCAAAATGTCGCCTGGGGGCAGTGGGAGCGCCTGTCCTGGTTGTAATCTGGACTTTGCTGCGTCTCAGCCTAGATTAAGGTGCGCCTTCCCAATAGTGGACGTCACGGCCGAGCGCGCCTGGACCGATCGGGGATCGCCCTTGCTGGGTCAGCTGATCTGCTCCATACCAGCGCGGGGTGATTCCGGGATTTCCACCGTTCTGGGAGCGGCAAAGGGCCTGAAAAGAGCGTGTCTTGCGCCCATTGGTGCACTGCGCTAAGGCTCAGAATAATTCCAAATCGGACGAATCCGTGGCTGTCCCGAGGCTGCGGGAAAAAGGGCTCGTCATGAGCGGCATTCTACAGAACTATCTTCCACTCGTCGTCTTTATAGGGGTAGCGGGCCTCATCGGCCTCGTGCTGCTGATCGCGCCCTTCATCGTGGCGTTTCAGCAGCCGGACCCGGAAAAGCTGTCGGCGTATGAGTGCGGTTTCAACGCCTTCGACGACGCCCGCATGAAGTTCGACGTCCGCTTCTATCTAGTCGCCATCCTCTTCATCATCTTCGACCTCGAGGTGGCGTTCCTGTTTCCCTGGGCGGTGGCGTTCGGCAAGCTTGGCGCGACCGGCTTCTGGTCCATGGTGGTGTTCCTGGCCGTGCTGACGGTCGGGTTCGCCTATGAATGGAAGAAGGGAGCACTCGAATGGGATTGAACCCTACATCGTCCACGGGTCCGGTTGTTGCGCCGGCCCCCAAGGGCATCCTGGATCCATCGACCGGCAAGCCGGTCGGCGCCAATGATCCGTTCTTCCTCGAGGTCAATTCCGAGCTGTCTGACAAGGGCTTCTTCGTGGCCGCGACCGACGACCTCATCACTTGGGCGCGCACCGGCTCCTTGATGTGGATGACCTTCGGTCTCGCCTGCTGCGCGGTCGAGATGATGCAGATGTCGATGCCGCGCTATGACGTCGAGCGCTTCGGCTTCGCGCCGCGTGCTTCGCCGCGCCAGTCCGACGTGATGATCGTCGCCGGCACCCTGACCAACAAGATGGCCCCGGCGCTGCGCAAGGTCTACGACCAGATGCCAGAGCCGCGCTACGTCATCTCGATGGGCTCCTGCGCCAACGGCGGGGGCTACTACCACTATTCCTACTCGGTCGTGCGCGGCTGCGACCGCATCGTGCCGATCGACATCTACGTGCCGGGCTGCCCGCCCACGGCGGAGGCGCTGCTCTACGGCGTGCTGCTGCTTCAAAAGAAGATTCGCCGCACCGGCACCATCGAACGCTAAGGTTTTACGTCATGGACGACGCCAAGCTCGACGCCCTGGGGCAGACGATCGTTAGCGCGCTGCCGGGCGCCGCCACCGGTCACGCGGTGGCCTTCAACCAGCTCACGGTGGACGTCGACGCCAGCAAGATTGTCGAGGTGGTCAAGTACCTCCGTGACGATCCGAACTGCCGCTTCGTCAACTTCACCGACATCACGGCGGTGGACTATCCGGATCGCGAGAAGCGCTTCGACGTGATCTATCACTTGCTGTCGCCGACGCTGAACGCGCGGATCCGGCTCAGGGCCCAGGCCGACGAGACCACCCAGGTGCCCTCGCTGATCGATGTGTTCCCTGGCGCGGACTGGTTCGAGCGTGAGGCCTATGACCTCTACGGCGTGATCTTCGTCGGCCATCCCGATATGCGCCGCATCCTCACCGATTACGGTTTCGAGGGGCATCCGCTGCGCAAGGATTTCCCGCTCACCGGCTTCGTCGAGGTCCGCTACGACGACCAGGAGAAGCGGGTGGTCTACGAGCCTGTCAGGCTCAACCAAGAATTCCGCAAGTTCGATTTTCTCTCGCCGTGGGAAGGGGCGGACTATCCGGTCCTTCCGGGCGATGAAAAGGCGAAGCAGTGAGTTGCGAATAGCGAGTGGCGAATAGGGATGTTAATTGAGCGACCAGTCCATCAGTTCGTATCGGGACCTGAGAGTGTGGCAGGATGCCATGTCTCTGGCGGAGGCCTGCTATCGATTGGCGGCTCACTTCCCTCGCGACGAGCTGTTCGGCCTGACCTCGCAGATCAGACGGGCGGCGGCGTCCATTCCGGCAAACGTGGCGGAAGGACACGGGCGCAAAAACACCGGCAGCTTCGTGCAATCGCTGCGAATTTCGCAGGGATCGCTGAAGGAGTTGGAAACTCATCTGCTCTTGGCGGAGCGTGTCGGGATTTTGGCCGCATCCGATCTGGAGCGCGTCTTGGGTCGATGCGAGAGCTTGGGCAAAATGCTCCGCGCGTTGATACGTTCTCTGCAGGACAAGTCCACGAAATGACCATTCGCCATTCGCCATTCGCTATTCGCTGCGCAGCAGGAGCTGCGCCATGAACGAGCAACCGCAAAATCTCCGCAACTTCACCATCAATTTTGGACCGCAGCATCCCGCGGCCCATGGCGTGTTGCGTCTTGTGCTCGAATTGGACGGCGAAGTTGTCGAACGCGTCGATCCCCATATCGGCCTTCTTCACCGCGGCACCGAGAAGCTGATCGAGCAGAAGACCTATCTGCAGGCGATCCCTTATTTTGACCGGCTCGACTACGTCGCGCCGATGAACCAGGAGCACGCGTTCTGCCTCGCTGCCGAAAAGCTGCTCGGCATCGAGGTTCCGCGCCGCGGCCAGCTGATCCGCGTGCTCTATTGCGAGATCGGCCGCATCCTGTCGCATCTGCTCAACGTCACCACGCAGGCCATGGATGTCGGCGCGCTGACCCCGCCACTGTGGGGTTTCGAAGAGCGCGAGAAGCTGATGGTGTTCTACGAGCGCGCTTCGGGCAGCCGCATGCATGCCGCCTATTTCCGCGTCGGCGGCGTGCACCAGGACCTGCCGCAGAAGCTGGTCGACGACATCGAGGCCTGGTGCGATCCGTTCCTGAAAGTGGTGGACGACCTCGATCGCCTGCTCACCGCCAACCGCATCTTCAAGCAGCGCAACGTCGACATCGGCGTCGTGCCGCTCAAGGAAGCCTGGGAGTGGGGCTTTTCGGGCGTGATGGTGCGCGGCTCGGGCGCGGCCTGGGACCTGCGCAAGTCGCAGCCCTATGAATGCTACGCCGAGATGGATTTCGACATTCCAATTGGCAAGAACGGCGACTGCTACGATCGCTACCTGATCCGCATGGAAGAGATGCGCCAGTCCGTACGCATCATGAAGCAGTGCATCCAGAAGCTAAACGCGCCCGATGGCAAGGGGCCCATCGTCGTCGCGGATAACAAGGTCGCGCCGCCGCGCCGCGGCGAGATGAAGCGCTCGATGGAAGCGCTGATCCACCATTTCAAGCTCTACACCGAAGGCGTCCACGTGCCGGCCGGCGAAGTCTATGCCGCGGTCGAAGCGCCGAAGGGCGAGTTCGGCGTCTATCTCGTCTCCGACGGCACCAACAAGCCCTACAAGTGCAAGATCCGCGCGCCGGGCTTTGCCCATCTCCAGGCCATGGACCACATCTGCCGCGGCCATCTGCTCGCCGACGTCTCGGCCATCCTCGGCTCGCTCGACATCGTGTTCGGAGAGGTCGATCGGTGATGGCGCAGGCGCCAATTCAGTTTGACCGCGCCTCGGGGGCCCTTGAAGGGGCCAACCTGTGGGAGCGGACGGCTGCCTTGGCGCTGGTGACGGGATCGAAGATCTCGTCGCACTTCTCGCATATGGGCTACATCGCCTGCGCGAACCTGCTGCGGAAGACGCTGCCCGAGCGCAACATCGCGATCAGGCTCAATCCCGACGCCGTATTCGAATTTCCTTACGGCGACGGTTATTGGAGCAAGCTGCTCAACCGCTCCTACAATTACGAGGACGAGCTCGAGCTGCTGTTTTCCGACTCCGTCGACGTCGATTACACGCTGCTCGATTGCGGCGCCAATTACGGCTACTGGTCGGTGCTGGTGTCGAGCAGGCCGTTCGGTTCGCACAAGGCGATCGCGATCGAGCCGTCGGGCCAGAACTATCCGAAGCTCGCCAACAACGCCCGCGTCAACGGCAACCGCTTCGAGACGATGAAGTGCGCGATCGGCGCAGCCCGCGGTACCGCGCGGCTATCCGGCACCAAGCACGAGGCCTTCAGCATCGCCGGCGATCCCTCGGTGGGCGGCGAGGAGGTGCCTGTCATCGCCCTCGACGACCTGATCGACGACGGCAAGGTTGCCGCCGCCGGCAAGTACCTGATCAAGCTCGACGTCGAGGGCGTCGAGATCGAGGCGATCAAGGGCGGGGCGCGGCTGCTTCAGGCCGACAGCGTCATCATGTGCGAGGAGCACGGCAGCGACCGCTCCCATGCCGTTTCGCGCTACATCCTCGAACAGACCCCGCTGAAGCTGATCGTGTTCGATCCGCGCAGCAACCGGATGGAGACCGTGACCGAGCTGTCGATCCTCGATCGCATCAAGGTCTCGACCCACGTCGGCTACAACGTTTTCGGCACCGCGAGCGCATTCTGGCAGGACAGGATCGAAGCCCTGAATGCCAAGAATCCGAATGCCAAGACCGCGCGCCGCATGCAGTGAGAGATTGAAGCTATGTCCGTTCGCCGATTAGCACCGAAGGAAGTCCAGCCCGCGAGCTTTGCGTTCACGGCGGAGAACCTCGCATTCGCCAGGCAGCAGATCGCGAAATATCCGGCCGGACGCCAGGCCTCCGCTGTCATCGCCATCCTCTGGCGCGCGCAGGAGCAGAACGAGGGCTGGGTCTCGGAAGCCGCAATCCGCGTCATCGCCGACATGCTCGACATGCCCTATATCCGCGTGCTGGAAGTTGCGACCTTCTACACGATGTTCCAGCTCGCGCCGGTCGGCAAGAAGGCCCACGTCCAGGTTTGCGGCACCACGCCGTGCCGCCTGCGCGGTGCCGAGGATCTGATCCACGTCTGCGAGCACCGCATCCATCACGAGCCCTTCCATCTGTCCAAGGACGGCAATTTCAGCTGGGAAGAGGTGGAGTGCCTGGGGGCCTGCGTGAACGCGCCGATGGTGCTGATCGGCAAGGACACCTACGAGGACCTGACCAAGGAAAGCTTCGGCAAGGTGCTCGACGGTTTTGCTTCGGGCAATCCGCCCAAGCCGGGTCCGCAGAACGGCCGCCAGTTCTCGGCGCCGATCACCGGGCCGACCACGCTGAAGGAGGTCACCTGATGCGTGCTCTCTCGTCGCGTTCAGTGCAGGGGAGCGGTGCCGTGAAGAAGTGGGGCTTCATCGCCATGCATGCCGCCGTGGCGGCCGTGTTCATCTTCCTGCTGCAGCGTTTCGGCCTGAACGCATCGCTGGAATCCAGCCTGCTCTGGGCGCTGACGTTTGGCGTCTGCGCCGCCGGACTTGCCTACAAGCAGTCCAATCGTTGATCGGAAAGCACTGAAATGCTCGAGGACAAGGACCGCATCTTCAAGAACCTCTACGGCCTCCACGATTGGGGGCTCGAGGGCGCGCGGCGCCGCGGGGCCTGGGATGGCACCAAGGCCATCATCGACAAGGGCCGCGACTGGATCATCAACGAGATGAAGGCTTCGGGGCTCCGCGGCCGCGGCGGCGCCGGCTTTCCCACCGGCCTGAAATGGTCGTTCATGCCGAAGGAATCGACCGACGGCCGGCCGAGCTATCTCGTCGTCAATGCCGACGAATCCGAGCCCGGCACCTGCAAGGACCGCGAGATCATGCGGCATGATCCGCACCTGTTGGTCGAGGGCTGCCTGATCGCGAGCTTCGCGATGAATGCGCATGCCTGCTACATCTACGTCCGCGGCGAGTTCATCCGCGAGCGCGAACGCCTCCAGGCCGCGATCGACCAGGCCTATGAGGCCAAGCTGGTCGGCAAGGACAATGTCAACGGCTGGCCGTTCGACATCTATGTCGCGCACGGCGCCGGCGCCTATATCTGCGGCGAGGAGACCGCGCTGCTCGAAAGCCTGGAGGGCAAGAAGGGCCAGCCACGGCTGAAGCCGCCGTTCCCGGCCAATGTCGGTCTGTTCGGCTGCCCGACCACCGTCAACAACGTCGAGTCGATCGCCGTCGCGCCGGACATTCTGCGCCGTGGCGCGGCCTGGTTCGCCGGCATCGGCCGTCCGAACAATGTCGGCACCAAGCTCTTCTGCATCTCCGGCCATGTCGAGCGGCCCTGCAACGTCGAAGAGGCCATGGGCATTCCGTTCCGTGAGCTGATCGACAAGCATTGCGGCGGCATCCGTGGCGGCTGGGACAATCTCAAGGCCGTGATCCCCGGCGGCTCGTCGGTGCGCATGGTGCCGGCCGAGCAGATCATCGACACGCCGATGGATTTCGACAGCTTGAGCAAGCTGCGCTCGGGCCTCGGCACCGCGGCCGTGATCGTGATGGACAAGTCGACCGATTTGATCCGTGCGATCGCTCGCATCTCCTATTTCTACAAGCATGAGAGCTGCGGCCAGTGCACGCCGTGCCGCGAGGGCACGGGGTGGATGTGGCGCGTGCTGACCCGCATGGCCGAGGGCCGTGCGCATAAGCGCGAGATCGACATGCTGCTGGAGGTGACGAAGCAGGTCGAAGGCCACACGATCTGCGCGCTCGGCGATGCAGCGGCCTGGCCGATCCAGGGCCTGATCGCGCATTTCCGTCACGAGATCGAAGCGCGCATCGACCAGTATTCGCACAAGGCCGACATTGACGATATCGGCGTCCGCGATCCCGTGAACATGGTCGCGGCGGAGTAGGGCGATGACCGACCAGCCGGACAACATCGTGCTCGTTTATCTTCGTCGGATCGACGAAAAGCTCGATCGCGTGTCCGCGGATGTGAGCGATCTGAAGACCCGCGTCACCAACGTTGAAGAGAGAATGGGCCACATTGATCTGAGGCTGGCGCAGGTCGAGATCGCCATTACGGGCATCAACCGACGGATCGATCGTGTGGAAGAACGGCTGGACCGTATCGAGCGGCGTCTCGATCTGATCGATCAGCCGCACTGAGAAAGACTTAAGGTATGACCAAGCTCATCATCGACGGCAAAGAGATCGATGTCCCCGCCGAGTACACGCTGCTTCAGGCGTGTGAGGCGGCGGGCGCCGAGATTCCGCGCTTCTGCTATCACGAGCGGCTGTCGATCGCCGGCAATTGCCGGATGTGCCTCGTCGAAGTGAAGGGCGGCCCGAAGCCGGTCGCAAGCTGCGCCTGGGGCGTGCGCGACTGCCGTCCGGGCCCCAAGGGCGAGCCGCCGGAGATCTCCACGCGTTCGCCGATGGTGAAGAAGGCGCGCGAAGGCGTGATGGAATTCCTTCTCATCAACCATCCGCTCGATTGCCCGATCTGCGACCAGGGCGGCGAGTGCGACCTCCAGGACCAGGCGATGGGCTATGGTGTCGACACCAGCCGCTTCGCCGAGAACAAGCGCGCGGTCGAGGACAAATATCTCGGCGCGCTGGTCAAGACTTCGATGAACCGCTGCATCCAGTGCACGCGCTGCGTCCGCTTCTCGGCGGAAGTGGCCGGCGCCCCTGAGATGGGCGCGACCGGGCGCGGCGAGGACATGGAGATCACGACCTATCTCGAGCATGCGCTGACGTCGGAATTGCAGGGCAACCTCGTCGACATCTGTCCGGTCGGCGCCCTGACCTCCAAGCCTTATGCCTTTGCGGCGCGTCCCTGGGAGCTCGGCAAGACCCAGTCGATTGACGTGATGGACGGCCTGGGATCGGCGATCCGCGTCGACACCCGCGGCCGCGAGGTGATGCGTATCCTGCCGCGCATCAACGAGGCCGTGAACGAGGAGTGGATCTCCGACAAGACGCGCCACGTCGTCGACGGTTTGCGCACCCAGCGCCTCGACCGGCCCTATATCCGCGAAGCCGGCAAGCTGCGCGCGGCGAGCTGGCCCGAGGCCTTCGCCGCTATCGCCGCCAAGGCGGCGCGCACCGACGGCAAGCGCATCGGCGCGATCGCCGGCGACCTCGCCGGCGTCGAGGAGATGTTCGCGCTAAAGGATCTGCTCGCCAAGTACGCCTCGACCAATCTGGCGGTGCAGGGCGGCGATGCCTTCGATCCAGCGCTCGGCCGCGGCGCCTACATCTTCAACCCGACGCTGGCAGGCGTGGAGCAGGCCGACGCGCTGCTCATCATCGGCGCCAATCCGCGGAAAGAAGCGGCGGTGTTCAACGCCCGCATCCGCAAGCGCTGGCGCGCCGGCGGCTTCAAGGTCGGCCTGATCGGCCCCAAGGTTGACCTGACCTATCACTACGACCATCTGGGCGCCGGCACCGAGACGCTCAGTGAGCTGGCGGCCGGCAAGCACTCCTTCATGGAGGTGCTGAAGGACGCCAAGACGCCGATCATCCTGGTCGGCGCGAGCGCGGCCTCGCGTCACGATGGCGCCGCCATTCTCGCCGCGAGCGCCAAGCTCGCGCTCGACGTCGGCGCGGTGAAGGACGGCTGGAACGGCTTTGGCGTGCTGCACGAGACCGCCTCGCGCGTCGGTGCGCTCGACATCGGCTTCTCCGCCACGGCGGGCGGGCTCAACGCGGCGCAGATGACCACGTTCGGAACGCTTGACCTGCTGTTCCTGCTCGGCGCAGACGAGATCAAGGCGCCGGACGGCACCTTCGTCGTCTATATCGGCACCCATGGCGACCGCGGCGCGCATCGCGCCGACGTCATCCTGCCGGCCGCCGCCTACACCGAGAAGTCGGCGATCTATGTCAACACCGAAGGCCGGGTGCAGATGACTGGCCGCGCCGCGTTCCCGCCGGGCGAAGCCCGCGAGGACTGGGCGATCATTCGTGCGCTGTCGGAAGCGCTCGGCAAGAAGCTCGGCTATGACTCGCTCGCGCAGCTTCGCCAGGCTATCTTCAAGGCCGTGCCGCATCTGATCCGTCTCGACCAGATCGAGGCCGGCTCCGCCGACCAGATCAAGAAGCTGGCGGCGAAGGGCGGCTCGCCCGAGAAGGCGCCGTTCAAGCCGCTGGTCGAGGACTTCTACCTGACCAACCCAATCGCGCGTGCGTCCGCCGTGATGGCAGAATGTTCGCGCCTCGCCTCGGGGCAGATGCTGACCGCAGCGGAGTGAGCGTGATCTGATGGAATTCTTCGAAAGCGCATTCTGGACCGGTTTCCTCTGGCCATTGATCATCATGGTCGCGCAGAGCGTCCTGGTGCTCGTCGTCCTCTTGGTCGCGATCGCCTATATCCTGCTCGCCGACCGCAAGATTTGGGCGGCGGTGCAGATCCGGCGCGGCCCTAACGTGGTCGGACCCTGGGGCCTGCTGCAGTCCTTCGCGGACTTGCTCAAGTTTGTGCTGAAGGAGCCGATCATCCCTGCCGGCGCCAACAAGGGCGTATTCCTGCTGGCACCGCTGGTCTCCTGCGTGCTCGCGCTCGCCGCCTGGGCCGTGATCCCGACCAATCTCGGCTGGGTGATCTCCGACATCAATGTCGGCATCCTTTTCATCTTCGCGATCTCGTCGCTGTCGATCTACGGCATCATCATGGCCGGCTGGTCGTCGAACTCGAAATACCCGTTCCTGGCCGCGCTGCGCTCGGCGGCGCAGATGGTGTCGTACGAGGTCTCGATCGGCTTCGTCATCATTACGGTGCTGCTCTGCGCCGGCACGCTGAACCTGTCGGCCGTGGTCGAGGCCCAGCATGCGCGCGGGCTTGCCAGCCTGATCGGGCTGCCGCAGCTCACCATCCTGAACTGGTACGTCTGGCCGCTGTTCCCGATGTTTGTGGTGTTCTACGTCTCGGCGCTGGCAGAAACCAACCGTCCGCCCTTCGACCTCGTCGAAGCCGAATCCGAGCTCGTCGCGGGCTTCATGGTCGAATATGGCTCGACGCCGTACCTCTTGTTCATGCTCGGCGAGTATGTCGCGATCGTCACGATGTGCGCGATGGCGACGATCCTGTTCCTCGGAGGCTGGCTGCCGCCGGTCGACCTGCCGCCCTTCAACTGGGTGCCGGGGATCATCTGGTTCTCCCTGAAACTATTCTTCATGTTCTTCCTGTTCGCGATGGCCAAGGCGATCGTGCCGCGCTACCGCTACGATCAACTGATGCGTCTCGGCTGGAAGGTGTTCCTGCCGATCTCGCTGGCGATGGTGATCGTGGTGGCCGGCGTGCTGCATTTCGCCGGCATCGCGCCGAAGTGAGGGCCGTCATGGGTATCAACGTCAACGCCACTGCACGTTCGCTTCTGCTGTCGGAATTCGTCTCGGCGTTCTTCCTCGCCATGCGCTATTTCTTCCAGCCGAAGCCGACGCTGAACTATCCGTTCGAGAAGGGCCCGATCTCGCCGCGCTTCCGCGGCGAGCATGCGCTGCGCCGCTATCCGAACGGCGAAGAACGCTGCATCGCCTGCAAGCTGTGCGAAGCGGTCTGCCCGGCGCAGGCCATCACCATCGAGGCCGGCCCGCGCCGCAACGACGGCACCCGCCGCACCGTGCGCTACGACATCGACATGGTGAAGTGCATCTATTGTGGCCTCTGCCAGGAGGCCTGTCCGGTCGACGCCATCGTCGAAGGTCCGAACTTCGAGTTCGCGACCGAGACCCGCGAGGAGCTGTTCTATGACAAGGCCAAGCTGCTCGCCAATGGCGACCGCTGGGAACGCGAGATCGCGAAAGCGATCGAGCTCGACGCGCCGTACCGGTGAGATGAGAGCATGATCCTTCCCGCCATCCTCTCGTCATTCCGGGGCGCGCGAACCGCGAACCCGGAATCTCGCGCCACAACCTCCAGATTCCGGGCTCGCGGGCTTTGCCCACGCCCCGGAATGACGGGGACTGCCCGATGATCCTTCCCGCGCTGTTCTTCTATCTGTTCGCCGCCGTCTGCGTCGCGTCGGCGGTGATGGTGATTGTGTCGCGCAATCCCGTGCACTCCGTGCTGTACCTGATCCTGGCCTTCGTCAACGCCTCCGGCCTGTTCGTGCTGATGGGTGCCGAATTCCTGGCGATGATCCTGATCGTCGTCTATGTCGGCGCCGTCGCGGTGCTGTTCCTGTTCGTGATCATGATGCTCGACGTCGACTTCCTCGAGCTGCGCGAGGGCTTCATCGAGTACCTGCCCGTCGGCCTCGTGGTCGGCGGCATCTTCCTGTTCGAGCTGCTGCTCACCGTCGGCTTCTGGGTCATCAATCCGAGCGTCAGCAAGACGATCACGGCGGCGATCCCGGCCAATGTCAGCAACACCGAGGCGCTCGGTCTCGTGCTCTATACGAAGTACATCCACTACTTCCAGCTCTCGGGCATGGTGCTGCTGGTCGCCATGATCGGCGCCATCGTGCTGACGCTGCGTCACAAGGCGAGCGTGAAGCGGCAGGACATCAACGTTCAGAACGCGCGCACGCCGGAAATGGCGATGGCGATGCGCAAGGTGGCGCCGGGGCAGGGGCTTTCGGATGCCGACGCGGCGGAGTGGGTGAAATGACGATCGGGCTCGGACACTATCTGGCGGTCGGCGCGATCCTGTTCACGCTCGGGATTCTCGGCATCTTCCTGAACCGCAAGAACATCATCGTCATCCTGATGTCGATCGAGCTGATCCTGCTCTCGGTCAACATCAACCTCGTGGCGTTCTCGACCTTCCTCGGCGACATCGTCGGCCAGGTCTTCGCGCTTTTGGTGCTGACCGTCGCCGCCGCCGAAGCCGCGATCGGTCTCGCCATCCTGGTGGTCTATTTCCGCAACCGCGGCTCGATCGCGGTTGAGGACGTCAATCTGATGAAGGGCTGAGCTCTCAAATGGTTCAGGCAATCGTTTTCCTGCCTCTGCTGGGCGCCATTCTGGCCGGCCTGATCGCGCTCGTGGGCGCGCACGCCCGTAACCCCTCGGGCGACGAGGTCGAGCATCACGGCGACCACGGTAAGGGCGCGCACGCCCATGCGTCCGATACGATCCACGAGGATGCGTCCGTCATCCACGAGACCCATCACGAGCCCGGCGACGGACATGACGATCACGGCCACGGCCCGACTGAGCCGCCGGCGGCGGGTTCGCGCGGCGCCGAGCTGATCACGACCGCGCTCTTGTTTGTGTCGGCGGCCTTGTCCTGGATGACGCTGGTCGATGTCGGATTCATGCACCACGACGCGCGTATCCAGCTGCTGCCCTGGATATTCTCCGGCGACCTCCAGGTCTGGTGGACGCTGCGGGTCGACACGCTCACGGCCGTGATGCTGGTGGTGGTGACCACCGTGTCCTCGCTCGTGCACCTCTATTCCATCGGCTACATGGACGAGGACCCGAACCGGCCGCGCTTCTTCGGCTATCTCTCGCTGTTCACCTTCGCGATGCTGATGCTGGTGACCGCGGACAACCTCGTGCAGCTGTTCTTCGGCTGGGAAGGCGTGGGTCTGGCCAGCTATCTCCTGATCGGATTCTGGTACCAGAAGCCGTCGGCGAATGCGGCGGCGATCAAGGCCTTCTTGGTCAACCGCGTCGGCGATTTCGGCTTCGCGCTCGGCATCTTCGCGATCTTCATGCTGGTCGGCTCGACCGACTTCGAGACCATCTTCCATGCCGCGCCCGGCCTGACCGGCAAGACCATCGACTTCCTCGGCTGGCACGCCGACGCGCTGACCCTGACCTGCCTGCTGCTCTTCATGGGCGCGATGGGCAAGTCGGCGCAGTTCCTGCTGCACACCTGGTTGCCGGACGCGATGGAAGGTCCGACGCCGGTCTCCGCGCTGATCCACGCCGCGACCATGGTCACCGCGGGCGTGTTCATGGTGGCGCGGCTGTCGCCGCTGTTCGAGCTCGCCCCGAACGCTCAGGCCATCGTGATGTTCTTCGGCGCCACCACTGCGTTCTTCGCGGCGACCATCGGCCTCGTCCAGAACGACATCAAGCGCATCGTCGCCTATTCGACCTGTTCGCAGCTCGGCTACATGTTCGTGGCGATGGGAGCCGGCGCCTATTCGGTCGGCATGTTCCACCTGTTCACCCACGCCTTCTTCAAGGCGCTGCTGTTCTTGGGTTCCGGCTCGGTGATCTATGCGATGCACCACGAGCAGGATATCCGCAACATGGGCGGCCTCTGGCGCAAGATCCCTTACACCTACGCGGTGATGGTGGTCGGCACGCTGGCCCTGACCGGCTTCCCACTCACCGCCGGCTACTTCTCAAAGGACGCGATCATCGAGTCCGCCTACGCCGCGCACAACCCATTCGGAGTCTACGGCTTCCTGATGACGGTCGCCGCCGCGGGCCTGACCTCGTTCTACTCCTGGCGCTTGATCTTCAAGACCTTCCACGGCGAACCGCATGACGAGCATCATTACGAGGCCGCGCATGAGGCTCCGATCTGGATGCTGATCCCGATCGGCGTGCTCGCGGTCGGCTCATTCGTCGCCGGCTTGCCGTTCAAGGAGCTGTTCGCCGGCCACGGCATCGAGGAGTTCTTCCGCGAATCCGTGAAGATGAACCCGCACATCATCGAGGAGATGCACCACATCCCCGAGACCATCGCCTTCCTGCCGACGGTGATGATGGTGCTGGGCTTCCTGGTGTCGTACCTGTTCTATATCCGCCGGCCCTACCTGCCGGTCGAGCTCGCGAAGACGCAGCCGATGCTGTACCAGTTCCTGCTCAACAAATGGTACTTCGACGAGCTTTACGACATCATCTTCGTCCGTCCGGCGAAGTGGATTGGTTATCAGCTCTGGAAGAAGGGCGATGGCTTCATCATCGACGGCCTCGGTCCGGACGGCATCTCGGCGCGGGTCCTGGACGTCACCCGCAACGTCGTGAAGATCCAGACCGGCTATCTCTATCACTACGCATTCGCCATGCTGATCGGCGCCGCCAGCCTGATCACCTGGTTCATGTTCGGCTTTGGAGGCCAGTAAATGACGACCTGGCCCATCCTTTCGGTCACGACGTTCCTGCCGCTGGTCGGAGCGCTGATCGTCTATCTCAGCCGCGGCGATGACGAGGCGGCCAAGCGCAACTCGCGCTGGATTGCGCTCTGGACCACGCTGATCACCTTTGTGGTGTCGGTGATCCTGGTCATGCGCTTCGATCCCGCAAACCCCGACTTCCAGTTCGTCGAGAAGGCGAACTGGCTCGCCACCGGCATCACCTACCACATGGGTGTCGACGGCATTTCGCTGCCGCTCGTGATCCTGACCACCGCGATCATGCCGTTCTGCATCATTGCGAGCTGGAAGGCGGTCACGAACCGCGTCCGCGAATACATGATGGCGTTCCTGATCCTGGAAACCCTGATGATCGGCACCTTCTCGGCGCTCGATCTCGTGCTGTTCTATCTGTTCTTTGAAGGCGGCCTGATCCCGATGTTCCTGATCATCGGCGTCTGGGGCGGTCCGCGCCGGGTCTATGCGTCGTTCAAGTTCTTCCTCTACACGCTGCTCGGCTCGGTCTTGATGCTGCTCGCCATCATGGCGCTGTATTGGAACGGCGGCACCACTGACATCCCGACCCTGATGCACACCGCCGTGCCGCGCTCCTTGCAGACCTGGGCGTGGCTGGCCTTCTTCGCCTCGTTTGCGGTCAAGATGCCGATGTGGCCGGTGCACACCTGGCTGCCCGACGCGCACGTCGAGGCGCCGACCGCGGGCTCGGTCGTCCTTGCCGCGATCCTCCTGAAGATGGGCGGCTACGGCTTCCTGCGCTTCTCGCTGCCGATGTTCCCGCTGGCCTCGCATGACTTCGCGCCGTTGATCTTCACGCTCTCGGCCATCGCCATCATCTACACCTCGCTGGTGGCGTTGATGCAGGAGGACATGAAGAAGCTGATCGCATACTCGTCCGTGGCGCATATGGGCTTCGTCACTATGGGCATCTTCGCCGGCACCATGCAGGGCGTCGCCGGCGGCATGTTCCAGATGATCTCGCACGGCATCGTCTCCGGTGCGCTGTTCCTCTGCGTCGGCATCGTCTACGACCGCCTGCACACCCGCGAGATCGCGGCCTATGGCGGCCTCGTCAACCGGATGCCGCTCTACGCGATGACCTTCATGGTCTTCACCATGGCCAATGTCGGCCTGCCCGGCACGAGCGGCTTCGTCGGCGAGTTCATGACGCTGCTCGGCACCTTCAAGGTCTCGATCCCGACCGCGTTCTTCGCCACCTTCGGCGTGATTCTGTCGGCAGGTTACGCGCTGTGGCTCTACCGCAAGGTCGTGTTCGGGGCGCTGGTCAAGCCATCGCTGATGAGCATGAAAGATCTTACCTTGCGTGAATGCGTGACGCTGTTCCCGCTGATTGCGCTGACGATCCTGTTCGGTGTTTATCCGAAGCCGGTGCTCGACATCTCGGCCGCCTCGGTCCAGCAACTCGTCAACAATTACAACACCGCTGTGACGGCCGTGAAGGCCGCCGCACTGCTCCAGTGATCGGGCAGGTCAGGATATCGTCATGAGCTTTGAGACTGCAGGATATCAATTGGCGCCGCTGCTGCCCGAGCTCGTGCTCGCGGTCGGCGCGATGGCGCTCCTGATGCTGGGAGCCTATCGCGGGCAGGGGACGACCAGGACCGTCACCTCGCTGGCGGTGGTGCTGCTCATCGTGGTCGGCGCGCTCGTCTACATGCAGCCCGCGGGCAAGCAGGTCACCTTCGGCGGCAGCTTCATCGTCGACGATTTCGCCCGCTTCATGAAGATCCTGGCCTTGATCGGCTCGGCGGCGACACTGGTGCTCTCGACCGAGTTCCTGTCCGATCCGTCGCGGCGGATCTTCGAATATTCGATCCTGGTGCTGCTCTCGACGCTCGGCATGATGGTGCTGATCTCGGCCGGCGATCTGATCTCGCTCTATCTCGGCCTCGAATTGATGTCGCTGGCACTCTATGTCGTGGCGGCCTCGAACCGCGACAATGCCAAGTCGACCGAAGCTGGTCTGAAGTATTTCGTGCTCGGCGCGCTGTCGTCGGGAATGCTGCTCTACGGCGCCTCGCTGGTCTATGGCTTCACCGGCACGGTCAGCTTCACCGGCATCGCATCGGCCGCGACGGTCTCGAATGTCGGCCTCGTCTTTGGCCTGGTCTTCCTGCTCGCCGGCCTCTGCTTCAAGGTCTCGGCCGTGCCGTTCCACATGTGGACGCCGGACGTATATGAAGGCGCGCCAACGCCGGTTACCGCCTTCTTCGCCTCGGCGCCGAAGGTGGCCGCGCTTGCGGTCTTCACCCGCGTCACGCTGACCGCATTCCCCGGCATCGTCTCGCAGTGGCAGCAGATCCTGGTGTTCGTGGCGATCGCCTCGATGGCGCTCGGCTCCTTCGCCGCGATCGGCCAGAGCAACATCAAGCGCCTGATGGCGTACTCTTCGATCGGCCACATGGGCTTCGCGCTGGTCGGCCTCGCCTCCGGCACGGTCGAAGGTGCGCAAGGCGTGTTGATGTACATCGTGATCTATGTCGCGATGACGCTCGGCTCGTTTTCGATCATCCTTGCCATGCGGCGCAACGGCCAGGCCGTGGAGCAGATCAGCGATTTCGCAGGTCTGTCGCGAACCAATCCGCTGCTCGCCTTCATGTTCGCGATGCTGCTGTTCTCGCTCGCCGGCATCCCGCCGCTCGCCGGCTTCTTCGCCAAATGGTACGTTTTCGTCGCCGCCATCAAGGCGAACCTGTTCACGCTCGCGGTCATCGGCGTGCTGACCAGCGTCGTCGGCGCCTACTACTATCTCGCCATCGTCAAGACGATGTACTTTGACGAGCCGGCCGGCCAGGTCGATCCTGTCAGGATCGAGGTGCGAACGGTGCTGGCGGTCGCGGGCTTGTTCAACCTGCTGTTTGCGCTGTTCGCAGGCCCCGTGGTGAGCGTCGCCTCCGCCGCGGCAAAGTCGCTGTTCTAGGATGCGGTTCGCGCTCGGTCCTCGTGCACAATCGGCGGGCTACAAGCTCGCGGCCTTCGAACGGACCGGCTCGACCAATACCGACGCGATCGAGCACGCCCGCGCCGGCGAACGCGGCCCGATGTGGTTCGTCACGTCCGAGCAGACCGCCGGCCGCGGCCGGCGCCAGCGCGCTTGGATCGCGCCCCGGGGCAATCTCGCGGCCAGCATCCTCGAAGTCATGGACGTCGCCCCTGCCGTCGCCGCGACGCTCGGCTTCGCCGCGGGGCTCGCGGAGGAGGCGGCGCTCGAGAAGGTCAGCCTGGAGGCGGCGCTTCGCCTCGGCGAGGGTCGTCCCCGCTATGCCCTGAAATGGCCGAACGACGTGCTTGCCGGCGGCAAGAAGCTGGTCGGCATTGCGCTCGAGGCCGAGGCCATTGGCGATCGCCTTGCCGTGGTCGTCGGCATCGGAACCAATGTCGTCGCGGCGCCGGAGGGCACGCCGACGCCGGCGGTGTCGCTGGCCGCGCTCGGCGTCCAGATCAGCGCGGAGGAGCTGTTTGCTGCCCTGTCCGACGCCTGGGTCGAGTTCCGCGGGATCTGGGACAATGGCCGCGGCTTTGCCGAGATCCGCAGGCTCTGGCTGCAACGCGCAGCCGGTCTCGGCGAGAAGGTCGCAATCCACACGGGAGCGACGACGCTGGAAGGCATTTTTGACACTATCGATGACACAGGCTGCCTAATCGTCCGCACCGCGGAGGGGCGGCGGGTGCCGGTCGCAGCAGGCGAGGTGTTCTTCGGCCCGGCCGCCTCCGTGGGAGCTGTGTGATGGCGAGGCCTGACGAACTCGTGTTTGCGCCACTCGGCGGTGTCGGCGAGATCGGCATGAACCTGTCGATCTACGGCCTCGGCAACCGCCAACAGCGCGCCTGGCTCGCGGTCGATCTCGGCGTCTCCTTCGGCGACGAGGAGCACCTGCCGGGCATCGACCTGATCATGCCGGACATCTCTTTCCTGGAGAAGGAGCGCAAGAACCTGATGGGTCTGGTGCTGACCCACGCCCATGAGGACCATTTCGGCGCCATCATCGATCTCTGGCCGAAGCTGCAATGCCCGATCTACGCGACCAAATTCAGCGCGGCCTTGTTCGAGGCCAAATGCGCCGCCGAGCGCGGTGCTCCGAACATTCCGGTGACGGTGGTCCCGTCGGGGGGCCGCATCGATGTCGGCCCGTTCAACGTCGAGTTCATCCCGATGGCGCACTCGATTCCGGAAGCGCATGCGCTGGCGATCCACACCGAGGTCGGCATCGTGCTGCATACCGGGGACTGGAAGATCGACCCGACCCCGACGCTGGGGGCCCCGACCGACGAGAAGCGCCTGCGCGAGCTGGGCGAGGAGGGCGTGCTCGCCCTGATCGGCGATTCCACCAACGCCGTGCGCGACGGCCGCTCGCCGTCGGAGGCCGAGGTCGCCAGAACCATTATCGATCTGGTCAAGGCCGCCAAGGGCCGCGTTGCGGTGACGACGTTCGCCTCCAACGTCGCCCGCATCAAGGCCGTGGCTGAGGCTGCGAAAGCCGCCGACCGCGAGGTTGTCGTGGTCGGCCGCGCCATGGAGCGCGTGGTGCAGGTCGCGCGCGAGACCGGTTATCTCGACGGCGTGCAGAATTTCCGCTCACCCGACATTTACGGCCATCTTCCGCAGGACAAGGTGCTGGCGCTGTGCACCGGCAGCCAGGGTGAGCCGCGCGCGGCGCTAGCGCGCATCGCCAATGACGATCATCCCGAGATCACGCTCAACCGCGGCGACAGCGTCATCTTCTCCTCGCGCACCATTCCCGGCAACGAGAAGGCCGTCGGCTCGATCATCAACAATCTGGTGCTCCAGGGCGTCGAGATCATCACCGACCGCGACCATCTGGTCCATGTCTCCGGCCATCCCCGCCGCGACGAGTTGCGCGACCTGATCTCCTGGGTGAAGCCGCAGCTTCTGATCCCCGTCCATGGCGAGGCCCTGCACCTGCACGAGCACGCAAAGCTCGCGCGCGCCGCCGGCGTGCCGCGCGTGCTGGTCTGCCGCAACGGCGACCTCGTCAAGCTCGGGCCCGGCGATCCCGGCATTATCGGCGAGGTGCCGTCGGGCCGTCTCTACAAGGACGGCACGATTTTGGAGGACTCCAAGTCCCGCGCGGTGGTCGAGCGGCGGCGCATGGCCTTTTCCGGTTGCGCCTTCGTTGCTGTCGCCATGACGGAGCAGGGCGAGCTCGCCGATGATCCCGAGATCGATCTGGTCGGAATCCCCGAGAAGAACAGGGCGGGCGAGGCCTTCGACGACATCGTCTTCGACGCCGTGGTCTCTACCATCGAGGGCCTGCCGCGGCCGCGCCGCCGCGATCCTGACGCGCTGGCTGAATCGGTGCGACGCGCTGTCCGGGCCGTGATCAACGAACATTGGGGCAAGAAGCCCCCCTGTCTGGTACACGTGCTGACAGTTTGAGGAGGGGAAGATGCTGGGCCGGCTCAACCATGTGGCGATCGCGACCAAGGACGCCGTCAAGGCCGCCAAGATCTATGGCGCGGCGTTCGGGGCGCAGATCTCGGAAGCCGTCGCGCTGCCCGAGCATGGCGTCACCACCGTATTCGTGACGCTGCCCAACACCAAGATCGAGTTCATCGAGCCCTATGGCGAGGCCTCGCCGATCGCCAAATTCCTCGAGCGCAACGCCGACGGCGGCATTCATCATGTCTGCTACGAGGTCGTCGACATCATCGCCTCGCGCGACACCTTGGTGAAGGAGGGCGCGCGCGTGCTCGGCGACGGTGTGCCCAAGATCGGCGCCCACGGCAAGCCGGTGCTGTTCCTGCACCCCAAGGATTTTTCCGGCGCGCTGGTCGAGATCGAGCAGGCATAAGGCCGCCCTATGGCCATCCAGATATCGACCGCCATCGCGATCTACTTCGTCATCTGGTGGGTCGCGCTGTTCCTGACGCTGCCGTTCGGCGTGCGCAGCCAGCATGAGGACGGCGTCAGTGCGCCCGGCACCGATCCCGGCGCGCCGGTCCTGACGCGGATGGGACGCAAGCTGATCTGGACCACGATCATCTCGGCGATCATCTATGCGCTAGGCATGATGGCGTATCATGCCGGCTATCTGTCGATCGAGCGCCTGTCGAAGATGATGGGAATGCCGTTCTAGCTATCTCTCAACCGAGCGGGACTACCGCGTCCTGTGAGCGGTTTCCGTGCGGCCCATTCTTCGAGACGCCCGCCGTTGGCGGGCCCTCAGGATGAGGACAGAGTGCGCGGCAGCAGTTCCAACGAGCGCCGATGTCCGTTAGCTTCATCCCGAGGAGACCGCGAAGCGGTCGTCTCGAAGGGGAGACGTGCGCGCTCGTCTTGCCTAAAAATTTTGTGCTTTTTTATTGGGGTCAAAAGGACTTTTCAGCGGGTCGTTATTGCGCTTCTGGTGCTGATCGTCGCCGGTCTCGGTGCCGTCGGCTATGTCGAATGGAAGATGCGGTGCAGGTGCGCACCCTGAAGGCGTTCGTCGAGGGCTACGTCTTCAACGAAGCCGTGATGGCTTGCGAGCAGGCCAAGAGCTCGACGCCGTTCAAATGGAACGGCGGCAAGAGCACTTCGGTGATCGGCCTGAACTCGGTCAAGCTCGACAAATACACCGTCAGCGCCAGCTACACCCTGGTGGCGGATAGCGTCTATTGTGATTACGATCCGATCAAAAGAAAGGCCGAGATCGGCTCGAGCTTCCTGGAGCGGGAGTAACGATCCGGCCATGCCAAACATGGGATGGGATCGTCATGGTCGAGGCGCAGGCGGGGGATTACCGGATTCTGCATGAGGCGGCGTTGCGGGATTATCTCGCAGGCCTGCCGGAGCTTAGGGCACTGCTCGGCGGCGAGCCGCCATCCTGGGCGATCACCGAGGTCGGCGACGGCAATCTCAACCTCGTCTTTATCGTCAAGGGCAACCGCGGCGGCATCGCCGTGAAGCAGGCGCTGCCCTATGTTCGGCTCGTCGGCGAGAGCTGGCCGCTGCCGCTGTCGCGGGCTCATTACGAATACCTGGCGCTGTCGAAGCAGGCCCAGCTCGCGCCCGGCCTCGTGCCGGCGCTGCTGCATCACAACGAGGCGCTGGCGCTCACGATGATGGAGCTGCTCGAGCCCCACATCATCATGCGCAAGGGGTTGGTCGCGGCAACGCAATATCCGCGCTTTGTCGACGACATCACCACCTTCATGGCGAGGACCTTGTTCTTCACCTCCGACCTTGCGCTCTCCGCGGCCGAGAAGAAGCAGGGCATCGCCGCCTTCGCCGGCAATCATGCGCTGTGCAAGATCACCGAGGACCTGATCTTCACCGATCCCTACCGCATCGCTGAGCAGAACCGCTGGACCGCGCCGTATCTCGACGGCCTGGCGGCAAGCCTCCGCGATGACATGGACCTGCATGTGGCGATCTCCCGCCTCAAGCTGAAGTTCATGGCAAGCCCCGAGGCGCTGATTCACGGCGACCTCCACACCGGCTCGATCATGGTGACGGAGAGCGAGACGCGTGTGATCGACCCCGAATTCGCGTTCTACGGCCCGATCGGGTTCGACGTCGGGGCCGTGCTCGCCAACCTCCTGATGGCCTATTTCGCCTCCGCCGGCCACGAGCGCTCGCCGGGCGAGCGCGCCGCATTCGAGGCCTGGGTGCTGGAGACGGTCGAGCAGGTCTGGCGCGAGTTCGCCCGCAAATTCCTCGACCTCTGGCGCGCCGGAGCCGGAGGCGATGCCTATCCCGTCTCGCTCTTTGCCGGCGAGCAGGGCGCCGCACGGCTAGAAGCCGAGCGGCAGGCCTACATGCAGCGCCTGTTCGCCGACGCGGTCGGCTTCGCAGCCGCAAAAATCATCCGCCGCATCTTCGGGCTCGCCCACAACATCGATTTCGAGCTGATCGCGGACCCGCGCACGCGGGCGATCAGCGAAGCCCGCGCCGTACGGCTGGCGCGGGCGATGATGGTGGAGGCGGGGGCGTTTGCAGCTATCGGCGACGTCACCAGTGCAGCGCGGAAACTGCGCGACTGGCAGCCGGAGTTCGCCGTCGGCCAGGCGTGACGAATTTGGACCCGGTCGGCGATCCGGCTTCACCTCTCCCACGGGAGAGGTGAAGCCCGCATAGGTCATTCCTTCAAGGCGCTTGCATTCGACATGCTGTGAATGGTCAACTCGCCGATCAGAGCACGCCTACATTCGGGGGACACATGATGTTCAGGACAATGGCGATCGTTGCTGGCTTGGGACTGGCGCTTGCCGCCACGGCGGAGGCCCAGACACCGCGCAAGGGCGGAACCATCCGCATGACCGCGCCCTATGGCTCGAGTTTCACTAGCCTGGACATTCACACGACGCAGCGCGCCCAGGACGAGATCTACGCCAAGGCTCTGCACCGGTCGCTCTACATCTGGAATTCCACGGAAGGCAAGCCGGTTCTGGAGCTTGCCAAGGAGCATGTGGTCTCCGGCGGAGGCCTCGTTCACACCTTCAAGCTGCGGGACGACGCGTATTTCCACAATGGCCGCAAGATGACGGCTGACGACGTCATCTGGTCCTACAATCGGATCATGGACGGCACCAAGGCCTATCCCGGCGCGCGCTTCGTGCGTGTGATCGAGGGCGCGGCCGCGGTCGAGAAGGGAGAGGCCAAAGAGATCTCCGGCCTGAAGAAGATCGACGACTTCACCCTCGAAATGAAGCTGACCGAGAAGGTCGATCCGGGCTTTTACTTCTTTAACGCGCTGACCTCGATCTATCCCGCCGACGAGGGCGCCAAGGAAAGCTTCATCCAGAAGCCGATCGGTCTTGGACCCTTCAAGTTCGTCGAGCACGTGCCGGGATCGCGCATCGTCCTGGAGCGGTGGGACCGGTTCTACAAGCCCGGCAAGCCCTATGCCGACAAGCTCATCGTGTCGATCATGGGCGAGGCCGCGGCCCGCGATGTCGCTTTCCGCAACAAGGAGATCGACACGTCCGTGCTCGGGCCCGCGCAATATGTCGCCTATCAGGCCGACCCTGGCCTCAAGGGCACCATCGTCGAAGTCGCCGAGGTCTTCACCCGTCACATGGGAATGAATCCGACCTTCAAGCCGTTCGCCGACAAGCGCGTCCGGCAGGCGATCAACCACGCGATTGATACCGACCTGATCATCAACAAGCTGGTCAAGGGCAAGGCCTATCGCGCCACGAGCTGGCTGCCTCTGACCTCGCCGCTCTACGACAAGGCGATGAAGCCCTATGCCTTCGATCCCGCGAAGGCAAAGCAGTTGCTTGCGGACGCCGGCTATCCCACCGGCTTTGAGTTCGAATGGACGACCAGTCAAAACGAAAGCTGGGGTCTGCCGATCGTCGAGGCCATCATCCCGATGCTGGACCGCGTCGGCGTCAAGGTGAAGGTCAAGCAGGTCGAGACCGCGGTGCTGGCGGAGGTGATCCGCAAGGGCGACTTCCAGGCCTATGTCTATTCCATGGCGACAGGCCCGGATCCCCAGGCGGCGCTGAAATGCTTCTACTCGTCGACGCCGCAATCAGCGTGCAATTACACGTCCTTCAAAAACGCGGATTTCGACAAGCTGATCGACGAGGCCGGACAGGCCGACGACGATGCAAAACGCGACCAATTGCTCCGGAAGGCCAATGCCCTGCTCTATGAAGAGGCTCCGGTCTGGTTCTTCAACTACAACAAGGCGGTCATGGCGGTGCAGCCGTGGCTGAAGGGGATTCAGCTGAATGCGACGGAACTGACCCATCAAAACGTCGAGGACCTCTGGGTGGACGAGACATCGCCCGCCAAGTGACCCGCGCTCTCACCCTTCCTCGATCGCAGGAAGCGACGGAGGGAGGGAGGAACAGTTGCAATGCTCGCCTTCCTGATCCGTCGAATCCTGCAAACCGTTCCGACCGTGCTGGCCGTGGTGCTGGTGGTCTTCGTCCTGTTCAGCGTGGTGCCTGGCAGCATCGTATCGAGCATGAGCGATGACGGCCGCGGTGCAGCCGACCCGCAGGTCGTGGAGCGCATGAAGAAGCAGCTCGGCCTCGACGATCCCGTCTACATGCGCTTTGGCGCCTACATCGGCAAGCTTGCGACAGGTGATCTGGGGACGTCGTTCCGGACCCGCGAGCCGATCACGACCATGATCGCAAAACGGATGTGGCCGACGGTGCAATTGATATTCGCAGCCTTGACGTTTGCGATCGCGATCGGCGTTCCGCTCGGCTTTGTCGCAGCCTTGCGACCAGGCGGCATCGTCGACACGGTCTCCATGGTCGTCGCGGTGTCGGGCCTTTCAATGGCCAAATTCTGGCTCGGGCTGCTGTTGATGTACCTGTTCGCCTTGAAGCTTGGCTGGCTGCCGAGCTTCGGCTATGGCGACGGCAGCCTCAAATATCTGATCCTGCCGGCCGTGACGCTCGGCGTCTCGCCGATGGCGCTGCTGGCCCGGACGACGCGCGCCGCGGTGCTCGAGATCATGACCGCCGATTTTGTCCGCACCGCGCGCTCCAAGGGCATGAGCGAGACGCGTGTCGTGAAGTGGCACGTGATGCGCAACGCTCTCGTCCTGATTCTCACGACAATGGGCCTGCAATTCGGCGCGTTGATGGGGCAAGCCGTCGTCGTCGAGAAATTGTTCTCATGGCCGGGCATCGGCTCGCTGCTGGTCGACAGTGTCCTCCAACGCGATATTCCGGCCGTCCAGGGCTCAATTCTCGTGGTGGTGCTGTTCTTTCTCGCGCTCAATTTGCTGATCGACGTGCTCTACGGCGTGATCGATCCCAGGATCAGATACGCATGAAGCTCCGCGCCAATCTCGTCATCGGCGGCGCGTTGTTCGCGCTTGCGATCCTGGTCGGCCTGCTCGCGCCATGGCTGGCGCACACCGATCCCGTCATGGACGCCAACCTCATGAATGCAGAGGAGGCGCCGAGCTGGACCTGGTGGTTCGGCACCGACGGGCAGGGCCGCGACATCTACTCCCGCGTCGTGTATGGCGCGCGCGTCTCGCTGACGGTCGGCATCGTCTCCCAGCTCATCAACAGCGTCATCGGCGTGGCACTGGGCCTCAGCGCCGGCTATTGGGGCGGCTGGTGGGACGATGTCGTCAACGCCCTGACCAACCTCATGCTCGCGATCCCGTCGCTGATCTTCGCGCTGGCAATCATGGCGGTGCTTGGACCCGGCCTGACCAGCCTGCTCATCGCGCTCGGCTTGACCAACTGGTCCTTCTCCTGCCGGATCGCACGGGCCTCGGCGCTGTCGCTGAGGAGCCAGGGCTATGTGCAGGCCGCAACCGTGCTCGGCTACGGCGATATGCGCATCATGATCACGCAGCTGCTGCCCAACATGCTCGGACCGATTGTCGTCATCGGCACGCTCGGCATGGGCAGTGCGGTCCTGTCCGAAGCCGCATTGTCGTTCCTCGGCCTCGGCGTGCGTCCGCCGTTTCCGAGCTGGGGCAGCATGTTGTCGGAAGCCCGCGACCAGATCACGACGGCGCCGTGGCTCTCGGTTTTCCCGGGCCTTGCCATCTTCCTGACGGTGCTCGGCCTCAATTTGCTTGGCGACGGCCTGCGCGACATTCTCGATCCGCAGTCGCGGAGCCGGCGCACATGACGGGCTCGCCGCTGATCGAAGTCGAGGATCTGCGCATCGATCTCAACGACGGATCCCGCAAGGTCCCCGCAGTCGAGGGCGTTTCGTTCCGCATCGATCGTGGCGAGACCTTCGGTCTTGTCGGTGAATCCGGCTGCGGCAAGAGCATCACGGCGCTTGCTCTGATCGGCCTGCTGCGGCCGCCATTGTCGATCGGGGGCGGCGTCATCCGCTTCGAGGGGCGGGAGATCCAGCACCTTTCCGCCGCCAAACAGCGGGCGCTGCGCGGCAACCGCATCGCCATGATCTTCCAGGAGCCGATGACGGCCCTGAACCCGGTCTCGCCTGTGGGCCGACAGATCGCCGAGATGTTCGTGCTGCACAAGGGCAAGAGCTGGCGGGAAGCCAATCAGCTGGCGGTGGATGCACTGGCGAGCGTCCGCGTCCCCGCGCCCGAGCGGCGCGTGAAGGATTACCCGCACCAGCTCTCGGGCGGCATGCGGCAACGCGTGATGATCGCCATCGCGCTGGCCTGCGGTCCTGATCTCCTGATTGCAGACGAGCCGACCACCGCGCTCGACGTGACCGTGCAGGCGGAGATCATCGAGCTGATGCGCAATCTATGCGCCGAGCGGGGGACGGCCATCCTGATGATCAGCCACGATCTCGGCCTGGTCGCCAATGTCTGCCGCCGCGTTGCCGTCATGTATGCCGGCCGCATCGTCGAGGAGCGCGGCTCGGCGGATATTTTCCGCTCGCCCTCGCACCCCTATACGCAAGGCCTCGTCGCCTCGCTGCCCCGGCTCGGCAGTCGCGCTGCGCTTGGCCGGACCAGGCTCAAGGAGATCGCGGGCGTCGTTCCCGCGATCACAAGCTTCCCGGACGGATGCCGGTTCAATCCGCGCTGCGCGCAGGCGACCGATATTTGCCGAACCACTGCGCCGGGGACGGATTTGCTGGGCGCCGGCGGTCTGGTGAGGTGTCACCATCATGCATGAGCCACAGGGGAGGCCGGACGACGATCTCATTCTCAGCGTCGAGGATCTCGCAGTCCATTTTCCGCTGCGGGGCGGCTTGCTAGGCCGCGAAAGACGGCTGCTCCGTGCCGTCGACGGTGTCGATCTCAGCTTGAGGCGCGGCGAATGCCTCGGCCTCGTCGGCGAGTCCGGCTCGGGCAAATCGACGATTGCGCTCTCGATCCTCGGTCTCCTGACACCGACGCGCGGCCGCATCGTGCTGGACGGGCAGGTCGTCACGAACAGGCAGTCCGCGGACCGCAAGGCGCTGGCTCGCATCGTGCAGATCGTGTTCCAGGATCCCTACGCCTCGCTCAATCCGCGCCAGACCGTTCGCCGCACGCTCGAAGATCCCTTGCGCGTCCATGGCGTGACCGCGAAAAGCGAGATCGAGGATCGCGTCGCGACGATGCTGCGGCATGTGGGACTGCGGCCCGAACAGGCTGACCGCTACCCGCATGAATTCTCGGGCGGCCAACGTCAGCGCATCGGCATTGCGCGGGCGCTGATCCTCAATCCCAGGATTGTCATCTGCGACGAACCGGTCTCGGCGCTCGATGTCTCAATCCGCGCCCAGATCATCAATCTCTTGCTGGAATTGAAGGAGACACTCGGTCTGTCCTACATCATGATCAGCCATGACCTCGGCGTCGTCGAGCACATGAGCGACCGCGTCGCCGTGATGTATCTCGGCCGCATCGTCGAGAATGGCCACTGGCGCGAGATTTTTGAACGGCCGGCGCATCCCTATACGCAGGCCCTGATCGCCGCCATCCCCGATCCCTTGCGCCACGCCCCGCTGGCGACCACGGGCGGTGACCTGCCCAATCCGCTCAATCCCCCGGACGGATGCGCGTTCAGCCCGCGCTGTCGTTACGCCGAAGCGGTGTGCCGGAGCGAGCCGGGGCCGGCGCTGGAGACGCGGCCGGACGGGCACGCGGTGAGGTGCTGGCGAGCTGACGAGATCGCCTATCAGACGTCATTGGCCGCGACGTAGCAGCTTGCTCAATGTCCGCTTCGACCCGAAAGCGACGGAATGGCTTTGTTGCCGCGAAGTGATGCAATGGGCCAAGAGGGATCAGCCCTATTTGCCACGATATCTGAGAGCGTCCGCCAGCAGCGTAAACGCCGGCGAGGGTTGCCGCCGGCTCGGATAGTATAGATGATAGCCAGAGAACGGCGGACACCAATCCGCCAGTACGCGAAGCAGCCGGCCTTGCGATACGTACGGCTGCACGTGTCCCTCAGTCAGGTAGGCGAGGCCTAGACCCTTCAACGCGCCATCGAGAAGGAGACCGGCGCTGTTGAATACCAGCTGCCCCTCGACCCGCACATTGAGCTCGCGCCCATTCTTCTCGAACTCCCAAGCGTAGAGGCTGCCGCCGTGCGTCGGCAGGCGCAGGTTGAGACAGTTGTGTTGAGTCAGGTCCTGCGGCGTTTTCGGCCGCTTGCGATCGACGAAGTACGATGGCGAGCCGACGACGGCCATTCGGAGATCGGGGCTGACGCGTACGGCGATCATGTCCTTGGCGACGAGCTCCCCGGGGCGGATGCCGGCATCGACCTGCTGTGCCACGATGTTGGTCAGCCCGTAGTCGATGATGACCTCGACATGGATGTCGGGGTACTTAGGCAGGAGCTTCCCAAGCGCCGGCAGAAGGATCTCGGCGGCAGCGTATTCGGTAGCCGTCAGCCGAACGGTTCCAGCAGGCTTCTCCCGCAATTTGCCCAGCTCGGCGAGATCTGCATCCATCTCGGTGAACTTGGGGCCGACACTTAGGAACAGCCGTTCCCCGGCTTGTGTCGGGGTGACGCTGCGCGTCGTCCGGTTCAACAATCGAACCCCGAGCCGCTCCTCTAGGCCACGGACGATCTGGCTGAGCGCGGACTGCGTCATGCCCAGCTTCGCCGCCGCGCGCGTGAAATTGCGTTCCCTCGCGACAGCGAGAAAGGCGATGAGGTCGCTTGCGTCGTCCCGATTCATCCATAAGCCTGCCTAATGACTGCATTCACAATTTATCACCTAATCGCGCGGGCGAGGAAGGCCTAGGTTCTGATCAGCCATCGAGCCGCAGCACGGCTCCAGAAGAAGGCAAGGACCTATGACAGACGGAATCAAGCACAAGATCGTCGTGGTGACCGGAGCGAGCAGCGGGCTAGGCGAGGCCACTGCGCGGCTCCTGTCGGCGCAGGGCGCGACTGTCGTGCTCGGCGCCCGGCGGGCGGATCGCCTCCAGGCGCTCGCGAACGAGATCGAGGCGCGCGGCGGGAACGCGCATGCTCTGGAAACGGATGTGACCCGCCGAGAACAGGTGAAGGCACTTGTCGACTCTGCAGTGCAGACCTACGGCCGCATCGACGTCATGATCAACAATGCCGGTCTGATGCCGCAGGCTCCGCTCGAGCAACTGAACGTCGACGAGTGGGACCGGATGATCGACGTCAACCTCAAAGGAGTGACGTACGGCATCGCCGCCGCGCTTCCGCACATGCAGCGGCAGAAGTCGGGTCATTTCGTCAACGTGTCGTCCGTCGCGGGACACAAGGTCGGACCCGGCTTCGCCGTCTACGCGGCGACGAAGTTCGCCGTCCGCGCGCTGTCGGAAGGCCTGCGGCAGGAGGTGAAGCCTTACAACATCCGGACGACGGTGATCTCGCCGGGTGCGGTGGCGACCGAGCTCCTGAATACGATCTCGGACCCCGCGGCAGCGGCGGGAATCCGCTCGTTCTATGATCAGGTGGCAGTGCCCGCAGAATCGTTCGCGAGGGCCGTTGCGTTCGCGCTGAGCCAGCCTGCGGAAGTCGACATCAACGAGATCCTCTACAGGCCGACCAGGCAGGAGCTCTGAGGCATGTCGATCGCAGCCACGCAGCAGCCTGTCTCGGCGCCCGGAGTCACGGCCACGCTGCTCCCGATCATGGGTGTCGTCTTCGTCGCCTTCCTCGTCATCGGCGTGGCCATGCCCGTGCTTCCTCTTCACGTGCACGATGGGCTGGGTCTCGGCACGTTCGTGGTGGGCCTCGTCGCCGGAAGCCAGTTCGCCGCATCGTTGATCTCCCGGCCGTGGGCCGGTCACTTCTCTGACGCGCGGGGAGCCAAGCGTGGGGTCGTCGCCGGCCTGCTGGCGGCGGCCGCCGCGGGGCTGCTGTATTTGCTGTCGCTTGGCTTCAGCGGGTCTCCGTTGCGCTCGGTCGCGATCCTCCTCTTGGGCCGTGGGCTCCTCGGCGGAGCGGAAAGCTTCATCATCACGGCCGCGGTGAGCTGGGAGCTGGCGCTCGCCCATTCCGGCAACACCGGTAAGGTCATTGCCTGGGTCGGATCGCCCATGTTCGCAGCCTTCGCGATCGGCGCCCCTGCCGGCTCCGCGCTATATGCGGCCCACGGCTTCGCGGCGATCTCGCTCGCGACCACATTGGCGCCGCTCGTCGCTCTGCCGCTGGTCGCTCTGCTCCCGGCGGTCGCGCCGGAGAAGCACGCGCGCGCCTCCTTCGTCGAAGTGATCGGTGCAGTCTGGGTGCCAGGTCTGGGCTCGGCACTCGGCTCCGTGGGCTTTGGCGCAGTCACCACGTTCGTCGCCCTGCTGTTCGCGACGAGGGGATGGGCCAACGGATGGTCCGCCTACACCACGTATGCGATCGCCTTCATCCTGGCCCGCCTGTTCTTCAGCCATCTGGCCGACAGGATCGGCGGAGCGAAGGTCGCGCTGGTCTGCGCGGCGATCGAGGCCGTCGGCCAGGCGCTGATCTGGCTGGCCGTTCGTCCGGAGATGGCCCTCGCCGGCGCTGCGCTCACCGGCTTCGGCTTCTCGCTGGTCTATCCCGGCTTCGGCGTGGAGGCGGTCCGCCGCGTGCCGGCGCAGAGCCGTGGCCTCGCCATGGGCGCCTACACCGGTTTCCTCGATCTCGCCCAGGGTCTCGCCAGCCCTGCGCTCGGATTGATCGCGGCCGGAGGGAGACTGAACGCTCTGTTTCTCGTCAGTTCGGCGACCGTGCTGTGCGCGTCGCTCGTCGCTTGGTGGCTGATCGCGAACCCGATGACATCGGAAGGATCCCTACAATGAGAACGCTCGCCGCGACTTTGATCTCACTCTGCCTGTTCGCCGTCGCGGCCGCGGCGCAGGCACCCCACCAAGGAGCAAACGGCATGCCCAAGCCCGAAGACATCCGCGCCGTCGCGCCGGCCCTCGAAGGGTATGCGCAGAAATTCATCGTCGACGACCTGTGGAAGCGAACGGGCCTCTCCCGTCGCGACCGCGGCATCGTCACGGTTGCCGCGTTGATCGCCCGCGACCAAATCGTCGAACTGCCGCACTACCTGGCCCTCGCGCTCGACAGCGGCGTGAAGGCGTCGGAGATATCGGAGATCATCACCCACTTGGCGTTTTACACGGGCTGGGCGAACGCGATGGATGCGATCCCGGCGGCCAGGGAAGTGTTCAAGAGCCGCAACATCGGAGCCGACCAGCTCCCGCCGGCCTTAGGACCGCAGCTCCCGCTCGACGAGGCGGCGGAGAAGCAGCGGGCCACGCGCGTCGGAGAGCAGTTCGGGCAAACCACGCCAAGCCTCGTCGAGTACACGACAGACGTGCTGTTCCGGGATCTCTGGCTCCGGCCGGCTCTCGCTCCCCGCGACCGCAGCCTCGTCACCGTGAGCGCTCTCATCGCGACCGGTCAGGTCGCGCAGATCGCCTATCACCTGAACCGCGCGATGGACAACGGGTTGACGCGGGAGGAAGCCGGCGAGGTGCTCGGCCATCTCGCCTTCTACGCCGGCTGGCCCAACGCATTCTCCGCAGCGCCGGTCGTCAAGGACGTCATCGAGAAGCGTCCACACTGAGGAATCCAGCAATGCCACACGTCATCGTCAAACTCTATTCGGGCAAAAGCCAACTCCAGAAGCAAGCCCTTGCGCAAGCGGTCGCCGAAGCGGTCACTGGCGCGCTCTGCTACGGAGAGGAATCCGTTTCCGTCGGCATCGAGGACGTCGAGCCGAAACACTGGACCGAAAAGGTCTACAACCCCGACATCATTGCCAAGCCGGACACCATCTACAAGAAGCCCGGGTACGACCCTCGATGAGCGAAGGCGTGAGATGATCACACGTCGGAACGTACTCGTCAGCGGCGCCGTCGCTGTTACCATCGGAGTTCACCGGGCGCTCTCGTCCGAAACACAGAAGGAATCTCAAATGGATATCGACATCAAACGAAACGGCTCGCGTCCCTCCCAAAAGGGACCGGAAGACTGGTTCACTGGGACGGTCCGGATCGACCCGCTGTTCCAGGCTCCCGATCCGGCCCGAGTAGGAGCTGGCCAGGTCACGTTCGAGCCCGGCGCTCGGACAGCCTGGCACACGCATCCCCTAGGTCAGACCCTAATTGTGACCGCCGGGCTTGGGTGGGTGCAGCGTGAGGGCGGTGCGATCGAGGAGATTCGGCCCGGCGACGTTGTCTGGTTTCCTCCCGGACTGAAGCACTGGCATGGCGCTTCACCGACGACGGCAATGACCCACATTGCGATCCAGGAATCCGTTGGCGGCAAGAATGTTGATTGGTTGGAAAAGGTGAGGGACGACCAGTATCGGAAATGATGGCAGGCGCCGTCCCCTTCGCATCAGTTTAGACCGACGCAGCGGGGACTTGCCGGCCGGTTGATGGCCGTTTTGCTAGAAGAAACACCGGCGCCGCGGTCGCTTGACGCCGAGTTGTTGCGGCTTTGCGGTCGCCTCAACTCCTGATGCTGCCGACCAAGCGCGGGGGTGTATTCGAAAGTGCGTGCTCGGCCAGCAAGGCGCGCAGCCATTCGCGGAAGCTCACGATCTCGGGGCAATCCGCGGTGCCTTCAGGCGCGACGAGCCAATCACCCAGTCTCGATCCCTCATCCATCCGCTCGCAGCGATAGCCCGGATGGTGGCCAAGACCGCGAGCGATCAGCAAGTCGACCTTGCCCTCGACCAGCTCGTGCAGGCCGGCGGGCTGCAGCAGCCGCAAACCGATATCTGGATGCGCGCTGCGAAACTCTGCCAATTGGAGGCGGCGCAGGTCGATGCTGCCATGAACGCCCAATTGTAGCAGCACTGCACCTGCCGGCTTCAATTGCGAGGTCGCCTCGGCGATGTGGCGAAAGCCTTCGGATATCCCCGGTAGATAGGCCCGGCCGGCCGCGGTGAGGATGAGCTGCTTATGCAGCCGGTCGAACAGGCGTACGCCGAGGCGCGCCTCCAGCGCTTTCACCTGCTGCCCTACGGCGGCGGGCGTTACGTGCAGCTCGTGCGCGGCCAATTTGAAGCTGAGATGCCGCGCGGCGGCTTCGAAAGCGCGGAGCGCGTTGAGCGGTGGAAGGATGTAAGTCATTGCTGCCCAGTTTGTCACTGAATGGCTGCGTGCTTGCAATAGATTTTCTTGCGCTGAACCGCAGCAATCGTGCTTTGCGCCGCAGCGATGCCGCCGGATAGGGTTCGGCCACAACACGGAGAGACCCCATGCCGCAAGTTCACGTCGTCATCCACAATCCCGCAACGGTCCACGCTCCTGCCGGCGGCTACAGCATGGGACTTGAACTGAAGCAGCATCGCCGTCTCTTGTTCATCAGCGGCCAGGTGCCAGAGAGATCGGACGGTACCGTGCCCGAAGGTTTCGAGGCGCAATGCGAGCAGGCCTGGCGCAACGTCAGGGAAGTGCTCGCCGCTGCGGGTCTGGGCGTCGAGCATCTGGTCAAGGTCACCACGTTCCTGACCGACCGCAACCAGGTCGTGACCAACCGTATTATTCGTCGCGCGGTGCTCGGGGAGCACCAGCCCGCACTGACGGTCGTGATCGTCGAGACCGTCGACAGCAAATGGCTGCTGGAGATCGAGGCGATCGCCGCAGAATGAAACCGGCGTCGCCCACATTGCAATGAGCCAATCATCGGGTGTCCAATGGCTGAGATCCATCCTTTCTACGATACGCATCGGGACGCAATGGAAGCCGCCATGCGGCACCGCCTCGACCTTGCCGATGCGATGTTGCGCGAGCGCGCGCAACTATCCGACATCGAGAAGATCAGGCAGGAAGTCATGGACGAATTCGAAATCGTGCTGACCCAAATGCCCTATGTCGGCGGCGCGGCCAGCCGCATGAGTGATTTCTTCATGCGTCTCACGGGTTTTATGGCCATCAGTCGGGTGCTCCGGCGCCACGGCGTGCCGGTCCCGGTGATCGGGGAGATCGAACGGGAAACCTACAAAGCGCAATTGCTCACCGTGTCAGAGGCGGAACGCCTTGCCTCGGGACGTCAGTTCATGTCGTCCGAGAACCAGGCTCTGCTGCGCGAGCAGGCGGCAAAGAGCGTCACGGAAAGCCACCAGAGGGAGTTTCCGGAGGACTTCGTCTACGATTTCGTAGAGCCGGATCCAGGAGACAAGTTCGAATTCGGCATCAACTACAAGGCTTGTGGCTTCTGCAAGCTCGCAGCGCGCCACGGTGACAAGGACGTCCTGCCGAACATTTGCGGGCTTGATTTCGACGCCTATGCCACGAAAGGCATCCGCCTGGAAAGAACGCAGACGTTGGCGGGCGGCGCGAGCCACTGCAATTTCCGCTTCTCGCGGCTGCCGTCGCATACGGAGGTCCAGAGTTAGGACGCGTTCCCTGGCTTCGCGATTGAGACGATCCAGGATTCCTCTGCCGGCTTCAGATCGTCATTGCGAGCGCAGCGAAGCAAATCCAGACTGTCACGCCGGAAAGATTCTGGATTTTCGCTGCGCTCGCAATGACGGGGGCAGGCACCGCCTCTCGGAGCCGCCGGCCATGGTGACATCATGCCCCTGTTTTGCCCGACGAGTCAAATCCACTTCGTAAAATCCGCAATTCTGCGAAGCCGCCGGCAAGTCATTGATTTCGCTGGTCCCGGCTACTGTGCATGGGGTTGTTTTCGCTGTTTTCGTTTTGAGGTCCCGTCTACTCCGTCGCTTTTTCCCTCAAGCGCTGCGCATAGACGTTAATGACCAGTGCCGCCAGCAGGATCAGGCCGCGGATCAGGATCTTCAGGAAGCTGTCGATGTTGACGTGGTCGAGTCCGTTATTGAGAACACCAAGAACGAAAAGCCCGACGATGGTGTTGCCGATGCCGCCGCGGCCGCCGAACAGGCTCGTGCCGCCGACAACGACGGCGGCGATGGAGTCGAGCAGGTAGGTGTCGAATTCGTTCTGCTGCGCGCTGCCGAAATGGGCAACGCCGAGCATGCCGCCAATGCCGGAGCAGATCGCCGAGATCACCATGACCGCACCGAGGATCAGCTTGACGTTGAGGCCGGAATATTCGGCCGCCTCGCGATTGCCTCCGACCATGTAGACGTAGCGGCCGAAGCGCGTGTAGGTCAGCACCAGATGCCCGCCGAGCAGCATGATGGCGGCGACTATGACGATCCAGGGGATGCCACCGATCGAGCCCGAGCCGAGCGTCGTGATCAGGCTCGGCACCTTGTAGGCGATCTGGCCGCGCACCAGGAGCGCCGAGATGCCGGCCGCGATCTGCATCATCGCCAGTGTCATGATGAAGGAGGGGATGCCGATCACGGTCAGCCCCAGCGCATTGACGAGGCCGAGCAGCGCGCAGAGCAGGATCGACAGGATGATGGCGACCGCGCCGGGCAGCGGCACATTCGCAATGTTGACGTAGGATTCCTGGAGCGTGAAATAGGCGACCGCGATGCCGGTGACGTTGGCGATGCTGGCGATCGAGAGGTCGATCTCGGCGCAGAGGATCACGAAGGTGAGGCCGACCGCGATGATGCCTGTCACCGACACTTGCGTGAGGATGTTGCCGAGATTGTCGAGCGTCGCGAAGGAGGGGCTGGCGAAGGCGAAGAAGCCGGACAGGAAAATCAGCGTCAGGAATGGCGCGATGTTACGCATCTGCGAGCGCAGGAAGGGCGCAAGTCCCCGCGCTCGCACAGCCACCGCCGGAACCGTGTCACTGCTCGCCATGGTGCTTCTCCGTCACGCCGTTTCCAGCAGGCGGTCCTTGCTGACCGGCTCGTTCCTGAATTCCCGCACCAATGCGCCGCGCTTGAGCACGAGGATGCGGTCGGCCAGCGACAGCACCGTTTCCGGCTCGGTCGACAGCACGATGACGGCAAGCCCCTTGGCGCGGAGGTCGCGGACGATGTTGATGACGTCGTTCTTGGCGCCGACATCCATGCCGCGGGTCGGCTCGCACAGCACCAGAAGCTTGGGCGGATAGGTCAGCCATTTTGCCAGCGCGACCTTCTGCTGGTTGCCGCCGGAGAGCATGCCGAGGTCGAGGCCGACCACGGGCGGTCTGATCTGCAATTGCTCGACCTGGCGCATTGCGATATCGCGCTCCTGCGCCGGCTTGAGCAGCAGCGCCGAGATGCGATCCAAAATGCTGATCGAGATGTTCTTGTAGACCGGCTCCTGGTGAAACAGCATGTCGCGCCGGCTCTCGGGCACCAGCGCCACGCCGGCGCGCCGCGCCGCCGCCGTGCTGGCGAAGGTCTTTGGTGCGCCCTCGACGGCGAGCGTGCCGCTGTCCGGCTTCAGCTTGCCGAACAGGATGCGCGACAGCTCCTGCTGGCCGCAGCCCATGAAGCCGTAGATGCCGAGCACCTCGCCGGCGCGGGCCTCGAACGAGACATCCTGAAGGCTGCGCGCGAGGGAGAGCTGGTCGACCTTCAGGACGACCGGGCTGTCGCTCGGCCGCGGCAGCATCAAATCGTCAGTGTAGCTATGCTCGAGCGTTTCGCCGCCGCGGCCGATCATGGCCTCGATCAGCGCGCCCTTGCTGGTCGCGGCGCTGGCGGTCTCCGCGACCTTCCGCCCGTTGCGGAAGACGGTCACCGTGTCGGACACGCGCAGAATGTCCTCGATGAAATGCGAGATGAAGACGATTGCAGTGCCTTCCTCGCGCAGACGCCGGAGCGTTGTGAACAGCCGCTCGACCTCGGGTGGGGAGAGGGCGGAGGTCGGCTCGTCCAGGATGACGATGCGAGCGCCCGAGAACAGCACGCGGGCGATCTCGATCAACTGCTGGAGTCCGATCGGGAGGTCCCCAAGCCGCGACATCGGGTCGACGTCGATGCCGAAGCGGGCGAGCTGCTCGCCCGCTTCGCGCGCCATCCGCCGCCATTGCACGAGGCCGAACCGGTTGACCGGCTGGTTGCCCAGAAAGACGTTCTCCGCAACCGTGAGGTCGGGCGCAACGCTGAGCTCCTGGTGCACCATGGCGATGCCGGCCGCATGGGCATCGCGCGCCGAGCGGAAACGCGTTTCCGCCCCGTCAACCAGGAAGCGGCCGGAGAATTCGGTGTGCACGCCGGCGATGATCTTCATCAGCGTGCTTTTGCCGGCGCCGTTCTCGCCGACGAGACCATGGATCTCGCCGGGAAGAAGCGCGAAGTCGACACCACGAAGCGCTTCGACGCCGCCGAAGCTCTTCGTGATGCCCTTCAGTTCGAGGATGGGCTGATGTCCCGCAGGCATGGAGGCTCAGATCAGGAAGTGATCCTGCATCCATTGCATCCCGGCGGCATTGGCCTTGGTCACGACCGGGCCGTCGGTGACGACGTTCTTCGGGATTCCCTGTCCGCTCTTCTCGCCGCCGACCACGGCCGATACGCCTGCAACGATGGCGCCGCCATGGATGCGGCACGACGGATTGCGCACGGTCGCGAACATGCGACCCTCGCTCACCGCCTGGATCGCCGGCGGCATGGCATCGACGCCGCCAATCAGGATGTTGGTGCGGTTGCGGGCCTTCATGATGTTGTAGGCGGCGAGCGCCATGTCGTCATTGTGGAAGAACGCAGCGTCGATCTGCGGATATTTGGTGAGATAGGTCTCCCAGAGGCGGGCGGTCTTGGAGACGTCCCAGTCGGCCGGTTGGGTGTCGAGCACCTCGATGCCAGGGAATTGCTTGACCACCGAGTTAAAACCCTTGGCGCGTCCTTGCGCGCCGGTGTGGCCGAGCGCACCCTGCGTCATGATGATCTTGCCCTTGCCGCCCATCGCGTTGCACAGCGCCTGAGTTACCGAGGCACCCATGAACTCGTTGTCAGGGGCAAGGAAGGAGTGGACGTTGATCTGGTCGAGCGGCGCAATCAGCGTGTCCATGTCGATGACGGGCGTGCCGGCGTCGATCATCTTCTGCACGGGCTGGGTGAGGGTGCCGATGCCAAAAGCCTGGATCGCGACGAAATCCCATTTCTGCGAGGCCATGTTGTCGATCGCGGCGCGCTGCTTGACCGCGTCGAGCTGACCATCGAACCAGGTCACCTCGACATTGAACAGCTTGCCCCAGAACTCCGCGGCCTGCTTGCCCTGTGCGCACCAGGTGGCCTGGAGGCCCGCGTTGGAGAAGGCCGCCTTCAGCGGTTTCTCGCTTCGTCCGACTTCGGCTGCAAGTGCTGGGTTTATGCCCATGCTGCCGAGGATGGCAGTCGCGGCGCCGGCGGTCGCTGCCGCCTGAAGAAGATCGCGCCTCGTCGTCGAGAAATCTTTCGTCCCGGACATCGCTCGCTCCCATAAAATTTTATCGTCGGCGCGTCATTGAATGCGCGACCGATGTCCGAAAGTGTCTCACAAGAGCTGATGCCACTCAATCTGCAATCAATCGCTGGATCGCAGCATCAGCGTCCGCCTCGATCATCAGCGTGAGCATAGATCCCATCACGAGCTCGCTGCCTTTCGAGCGGAACGTCGCCCCACGTTTCGGGATACTCTTCGAGCAGACGCCGATAGACCCAGCGGCGTCAGATTTCTCGCAGCGCGCCGCCACGAGCTCGAAGCTCCGTTGGACCGGATTGGCGGACGCGCTCATTGGCATCGAAGCCATGGGCAAATAACATGCGGGCAAAAAAAAGCGGGGCCCTGGCCCCGCTCAAAAATTGTGTCGACCCTATTATCCCCGATTCTAAGATTTGCTCTTGATTGACGGGGCGACGCTGCGTTTTGCGCGCCAGGGGCTCCTCCCGAGACTTGGACCACCAGGCTTCGACCTCACGGCCAGCCTGAGCAAGAGGGATGCTAGATCAACTTTTATCACTTGTCATCATTTTCGGCAACGAATGTTCAAAATTCGAGCATGTAACGAAATGATCGGGCTCATATCCCTGTAAATGCATGGGAAATAACGGATTTTTGGGTGAGGGAGGTGGTTTGACTTGCCTCAATGCCGGACCCCTCGCGCCCCGGGGTAGGGTGGCTCCGACCACTTCGAGATGTCTTCGCTGGGCCAACAAGGCGGCGGAACTGACCTCGACTCGGGGCTTGGGGCGGTGTTTAGTTAGGGGACGAACGAACGGTTCGGCGGATGCGCGCGCGCTTGCAAAAATTCCTACCCGTTGTCCTGCTCGCCCTGGTGATGCAGGTGCTGGCGCCGATTGCCGCCTGCTTGGCGGCCGGCCAGGCCGTTGCCGATCCGCTGTCGGCCGGCGTCATCTGCCACAGCGGCGGTGAGCAGAGGGGCCTGAACGATCAGACCGGCAGCCCCACCGCGCACACCGGCGCGTGCGCGCTGTGTTGCTTGGCGCAGGCCAACGCCTCGCTCGATTCGCCGCCCCAAGTTGGGCTCTCCATCCCCTTCCGTCACGCCAAGCGCGTGGCATGGCACGCTTTGGACATATCCGTCGTCGCTGCCGATAGGGGCTTTGGCGCCCAGGCGCGCGCGCCCCCTCAATTTTCCTGACCCGCGACGAACTTGCGCTCGGTGCGGCTTGCTGATGCCGCATCTCGCTTCGCAACAGATCGGCTGCGTGCCGCTGTCAGGAAATGTCCCATGCCTTGTCTTCGTTCTTTGCGGAGTGTGCACGCGCGCTGCATTCTGCTCGCGTCCGTATCGATTTTGGCTTTTCCACACACTTCGGGTGCCCAGGTAAGTCGGTCGGAACTTCCCTCGGTTATTGTTGAAGCTCCACAGCAAAAGCGCGCGGCTCGGGTCCGGCCCCACCGTGAGGCCGTGCGATCAGCGCGTGTGGCGCGAAGCGCACGACCGGCTGGGCTGCCGCAGCAAGCCGCGAGCGTGCAAGGCGCCGGGGTCCCGGGGTCCCTGACGGTGCTGACCGCGCAACAAGCGCTTGCGGAAATCAACCAGACGCCGGGCGGCGTAGCGCTCGTAACGGCGGAAACTTACAGGAATTCGACGCCCGCCAACACGATCAAGGACGTGCTGGACTACGTGCCTGGTGTGTTCGCCCAGCCTAAATGGGGCGACGACACGCGGCTCTCGATTCGCGGGTCGGGCCTGTCGCGCAACTTCCACCTTCGCGGCGTCCAACTCTACATGGACGGCATCCCGATCAACACTGCCGACGGCTATGGCGATTTCCAGGAGATTGACCCTACTGCCTACAAATATGTCGAAGTCTACAAGGGCGGGAACGCACTCCAGTTCGGCGCGAATTCCCTCGGGGGCGCCATCAACTTTGTAACTCCGTCCGGCCGCGATTCATTTCCGAACGGCGTGTCTTTCGACGTCGGAGGTTTCGGCTTCAAGCGGCTTCAGGCGAACGCAGGTGGCGCGAACGGGCCGTGGGACGGTTTCGTGACCGCTTCCACGCAGGCCGCTGATGGATTTCGCGATCATAGCTTCGGCTCGAGCAATCGCTTGAGCGGCAATTTCGGCTATCAATTCTCTCCGGACGTTGAGACACGGTTTTACCTCAACGCCAACGAGGTGCGGCAGCGGATCCCTGGTACCGTGACCAAGGCGTCTGCCTTGACCGATCCGGAGGCTGCCGCTCCGGGGAACGTTGCCATGGATCAGCAGCGTAATATCGATACAGTCAGGTTGGCCAACAAGACGACCGTCCGCTTCGATGACACCAAGCTTGAATTCGGCGCCTTCGGGCTCGACCGCCATCTGATGCATCCGATTTTCCAGTGGCTGGACTACCGCTACAAGGACTATGGAGGCTTCGCGAAGGTCACGGATGACCGCACCATCGGCGGTTTTCGCAACAGACTGGTCGCGGGTGTCTACGTATTGAATGGTAGCATCGACAATCAGCAGTTTGCCAATCTTGCCGGTCAGAAGGGCAGGCTGCTTTCTTCCTCGATCGATCGCTCGGAGAACGCCTCCGTTTATGTTGAAGACAGCTTCTACTTCCTTCCGGGTGTCGCAATGATAGCCGGTACCCAGTTTCTGTACGCAACTCGCAATCGGCAGGATCGCTTCCTCGGCGACGGAGATCAATCGGGAGCAACGCGGTTCAATCTCTGGTCGCCGAAGGCAGGCCTCCTGTGGCAAATCGATCCAACATGGCAAGCTTTCGCAAATGTCTCGCGAAGTGCCGAGGTGCCGAGCTTCGGTGAGAGCTCGATTGGTCCCGGCATTCCAACCATCCCGTTCACCAGGATCCGCGCACAGATCGCGACCACGTACGAAGTCGGAACGCGCATGAGGCGGCCGGATTATGCCTGGGAGCTCACCGCCTATCGCGCCAATATTCGCGATGAGCTGCAATGCCTCTATAGCGCGTTCGGGAATTGCAACGTGACCGATGCCGACCGGACGCTTCACCAGGGAATCGAGGCCGGGGCAGGTGCAACAATCTTTCGCGACATCTTCGTCAGTGGCTCCGCGCCGGACAAGGTCTGGCTTAACGTCTCTTACACGTTCAACGACTTCCGTTTCGACCGCGACCCTGTCTTTGGGGACAATCAATTGCCGGGCGCGCCCCGTCATTACCTGCGCGCAGAGCTCCTCTACAAGCATCCGACGGGTCTCTATGTCGGCCCCAACGTCGAATGGGTGCCACAAGCCTATTTTGTCGATAGCATGAACACGCTCAAGACAGAGCCTTATGCGCTGTTGGGATTGAAAGCCGGGTTCGACAATGGCGGTCCGCTATCCGCCTATGTCGAGGGACGCAATCTCACCGACAAGACCTACATTGCTAGCGCGAGCATCATCGATCGGGCAACGGCGACGTCAGCCTTGTTCGAGCCGGGCACCGGGCGGGCGGTATACGTCGGAATGAGGTATCGATGGTGACGCACCAAATAGCAGATGACCACGGACGTCTCCGCCGGAGTAATCATCAATGAGGCTATCGAAATGAAGAAAGTGAAGCAGACTCTCCTCACAATCGCGCTGCTGCTGGGCGGCTGCGCCGTTGCATCGGCCGACGACGTCAAGGCGGGCGATCTCGTGATCTCGCAAGCCTGGAGCCGGGCGACGCCGGGCGGCGCCAAGGTCGCGGGCGGCTATCTCACCATCGAGAACAAGGGGGCGGCGGCCGACAGGCTGGTCAGCGCTTCCGCGGACCTCGCGGGGAAGACCGAGATTCACGAGATGGCGATGGACAATGGCGTGATGAAGATGCGCCCGCTGGACAAGGGGCTCGTCATTGATCCCGGCAAGACCGTGAGGCTTGCGCCCGGCGGCAATCATTTGATGCTCCAGGAGCTGAAGGGCGCGTTCAAGCAGGGCGACAAGGTGCCAGTGACGCTTCAGTTCGAGAAGGCCGGCAAAGTCGCAGTCTCCCTCGACGTGCAGGGCGTCGGCGCGCAGGCGCCGGGCGATGCCGAGCATTCAGGTCATATGGACATGAAGAAAATGCCGGATCACTCGGGGATGAAGATGAAGTGAGACGGATCCGAACTCTCGGGAGGCTGAACATGTCGAAGCTATTCCGCCTGATCCTGATTGCTGCGTTCGCCGCCTCGCCGGCGGCGGCGCACGTGTCGCTCGAGACCAAGCAAGCCACGGTCGGTGCGTCTTACAAGGCTGTGTTCACAGTGCCCCATGGTTGTGCGGGTTCGCCCACGGTGAAGATCCGCGTGCAGATCCCGGAAGGGGTGATCGCAGTGAAGCCGATGCCGAAGGCAGGCTGGACCATCGATGTCGTCGAAGGCAAATATGCCAGCGAATATGACTATCACGGCAATAAGGTCTCGTCCGGCGTCAAGGAGGTGGCGTGGGCCGGCGGCAAGCTGCCGGACAAGAACTATGACGAGTTCGTCATGCATACGGTCCTCACCGACAAGCTCAAGCCGAACACGACGTTGTATTTCCCCGTTGTCCAGGAATGCGAGACCGGTGTCAGCCGTTGGATCGAGATCCCGGCTGAGGGGGCCGGGCATTCGCAGGAGGGCAAGTCGCCCGCCCCGGGTGTGAAGCTGCTGCCGAAACCCTGATGCGCCTGCTCGCCGCGCTCGCGACGCTGCTCCTGGTCGTCGGCTTTGCGACCGGGGCCTCGGCGCATGCGGCACTCGTCTCGGCCGAGCCGGCGAGCGGCAGCAGGCTCATGGCCGCGCCGGAGGCTGTGGTGCTGCGCTTCAACGAGGCCGTCACGCCCGGCGCGATCCGGCTGATCGATGGCGCGGGCAGGACACGGGACGATGTGCGCATCGACGCGTCGGGGGAGGCCATTTCGGTTGCGATGCCGCCGGACCTGCCGCAGGGTACGGCGGTCGTCAGCTATCGCGTGATTTCGCAGGACGGCCATCCCGTGGCCGGATCGGTGATCTTCTCGATCGGCATGCCGACGGGGACGAAGCCTCTCGCGAATACGGATAGCGGATTGAGCATACTCATCTGGCTGGCGCGGGTTGGTCTTTATATCGGGATGTTTGTTGGTGTCGGCGGTGCGTTGTTCGCGCGCTGGATCGCGTGGTCGACGACCAGCATGATCGTGCCGCGGGTGGCACTCGCGGTCGGCCTTCCGAGCGCGGTGATGTCCCTCGGTGCGCTGGGTGTCGATCTCCTCGGCCTGCCACCGGCAGCTCTTGCGACGGCCGCGCCTTGGAAGGTCGCGTTCGCGACCAGCGCAGGCCCCGCCTTGCTGGTCGCCGTCGCTGCGATGCTGCTGGCCCTGATGGCGCTGCGTGCTGCCTGGTACGCGCGCGCTCTTGCGTTTATCGCGTTCATCGGCGTCGGCCTGTCACTGGCCATGACCGGACACGCCGCAACGGCGCCACCCGAAATGTTGACGCGGCCGGCAGTCTTCCTCCACGGTCTCGGCGTCGCGTTCTGGATCGGGGCGCTCGCGCCGCTCGTTGTGCTGGTGTCAAAGCCGGCGGCCGCGGCCTTGCCTGTCGTAAACCGCTTCTCGCGCATCGCCGTGCCGGTCGTCGCCACGCTGGCCTTGACCGGCCTTGGGCTCGCTATCGTCCAGCTCGAAAGGCCTTCAGCGTTGGTCGAGACCCGCTATGGCCTCATCCTTTCCATCAAGCTCGCGCTCGTCCTCATGCTGCTCGCACTCGCCGCGCTCAACCGGTTTCACCTGAGCCCGGCGCTGGCAAGCGATCACAAGGCCGCCTCCGCCCTCAAGCGCTCGATCCTGTTCGAATGCGCGATCGCACTCGTCATCGTCGCGGTCGTCGCCGGGTGGCGCTTCACGCCGCCGCCGCGGACCATGCTTCCCGAGGCGCCGCTCGCGATCCACATCCACAGCGACAAGGCAATGTTCCAGGTGCTGGTCTCTCCTGGGAAGCCCGGCGTGGACGATTTTGTACTCCAACTCATGACCGGCGAGGGGACGCCGCTCGCGGCCAAGGAGGTGACGTTGACCTTGAGCCTGCCCGAGCGCGGCATCGAGCCGATGGAACGGGGTACCTCGCTGGGGCCGGACGGCTATTGGCATGTGCGCGAGGTCGAACTGCCTTTCGCAGGCCGCTGGCATATCCGGATCAATGCGCTGGTGAGCGACTTCGAAAGCATTACGCTGGAGGATGAACTCGAGGTGGCGCCGCCCTAGGCTCGCCGGCTTTGCATGGCATGCTGCTCCTCAAGCCAAACCTGAAGTCAACGGAAAATGACAGGAATTCCGCTGCGTTAGCGGCTTTTCCTCACTCGCGGTCTTGTGTTTTCGCTCCCAATCCGGTTTCACTGCAACCCGTCACTGATTCCTAGAGTGTTGCCATGCGGTTGTCGCGATTCTTTCTGCCCATTCTGAAGGAAAATCCGAAAGAAGCCGAGATCGTCTCGCATCGGCTGATGCTGCGCGCCGGCATGATCCGGCAGGAGGCCGCCGGCATCTATGCCTGGCTGCCGCTTGGCTTCCGCGTGCTCAAGAAGATCGAGCAGATCGTGCGCGAGGAGCAGGACCGCTCGGGCGCAATCGAGGTGCTGATGCCGACGCTCCAGCTCGCCGACCTCTGGCGCGAGAGCGGCCGCTACGATGCCTATGGTCCGGAGATGCTGCGCATCGCCGACCGCCACAAGCGCGAGCTGCTGTACGGCCCGACCAACGAGGAAATGATCACCGAGATCTTCCGCGCCTATGTGAAGTCCTACAAGAACCTGCCGCTCAATCTCTATCATATTCAATGGAAATTCCGCGACGAGCAGCGTCCGCGGTTCGGTGTGATGCGCGGCCGCGAATTCCTGATGAAGGACGCATACTCCTTCGACCTCAACGAGGCGGCGGCGCGGGTCGCCTACAACAAGATGTTCGTCGCCTATTTGCGAACCTTCGCGCGGATGGGGCTGAAGGCGATCCCAATGCGCGCCGAGACCGGCCCGATCGGCGGCGATCTCAGCCACGAGTTCATAGTGCTGGCAGAGACCGGCGAATCCGGCGTCTTCATCAATCGCGACGTGCTGGACCTGCCGGTGCCGGGCGAGGACGTCAATTATGAGGGCGATCTGACACCGATCATCAAGCAGTGGACCTCGCTGTATGCTGCTACCGAGGACGTTCACGATTCCGCACGGTTCGAGCGAGAGGTGCCTGCGGACAAACGAGTGAACACCCGTGGCATCGAGGTCGGCCAGATCTTCTACTTCGGTACCAAATATTCCGAACCGATGAAGGCGCTGGTCGCCGGTCCCGACGGCGTCGAGGTACCGATCCATGGCGGCTCCTACGGTGTCGGCGTCTCGCGCCTGCTTGGCGCCATCATCGAGGCCTGCCATGACGATGCCGGCATCAATTGGCCGGAAGCCGTCGCCCCGTTCCGCGCTGTGGTGCTCAACCTCAAGCAGGGCGATGCCGCGGTCGATGCAGCCTGCGAGAAGCTCTATGAGGAGCTCACCGCCAAGGGCGTGGATGTCCTCTATGACGATACCGACCAGCGCGCCGGCGCCAAGTTCGCCGCCGCCGACCTGATCGGCATCCCCTGGCAGATCATGATCGGGCCGAAGGGGCTTGCTGACGGCAAGGTCGAGATCAAGCGGCGAGCCGACGGCGCACGCGAGACCATGTCGCCTGCGGACGCGGTCGCCCGCTTGGTCGGCTGAATATTGTTCATCGCGCGATATTGCGGCCGCCAATCCGGCCACAATTGACCCCGAATCATGGGATTATCGAGCGATGGACGAGACCATGACCGAAACCGTGCAGACCGCGCCTTTTGCGCCATTCGAGTGGATGCTGTCGGGGCGCTATTTGCGAGCGCGCCGCAAGGAGGGATTCATCTCGGTCATCGCCGGGTTCTCCTTTCTCGGCATCATGTTGGGCGTGGCGACGCTGATCATCGTCATGGCCGTCATGAACGGCTTCCGCAAGGAGCTGCTCGACAAGATTCTGGGGCTCAACGGCCATATCCTGATCCAGCCGCTGGAATCGCCGCTGACCGACTGGAAGGATGTCGCCGACCGCCTCAGCCAGGTCGAGGGCATCCGGCTCGCTGCTCCCGTGGTGGATGGCCAGGCGTTGGCGTCATCGCCATGGAACGCTTCGGGCGTCCTGGTGCGCGGCATCCGCTCCGACGACCTCAACAATCTCACCTCGATCGCCAAGAACATCAAGCAGGGCTCGCTCGAGGGCTTTGACGAGGGGCAGGGCGTCGCGATCGGCCGCCGGCTCGCCGACCAGCTGTCGCTGCATGCCGGCGACAGCGTGACGCTGGTGGCGCCGAAGGGCGCGGTCACCCCGATGGGCACAACGCCGCGCATCAAGCCGTACAAGATCGTCGCCGTGTTCGAGATCGGCATGTCCGAATACGATCTCGGCTTCGTGTTCATGCCGCTGGCCGAGGCGCAGGCCTACTTCAACCGCAGCAACGACGTCACTTCGATCGAGGTGTTCACCACCAACCCCGACAAGATCGACGCCTTCCGCAAGGCCGTGACGGAGGCTGCGGGCCGCCCGGTGTTCCTGGTCGACTGGCGCCAGCGCAACTCGACCTTCTTCAACGCGCTCCAAGTCGAGCGCAACGTGATGTTCCTGATCCTGACCATGATCGTGCTGGTTGCCGCCCTCAACATCGTCTCCGGCCTGATCATGCTGGTGAAGGACAAGGGCAGCGACATCGCGATCCTGCGCACCATGGGTGCCTCGCAGGGCTCGATCATGCGCATCTTTCTGATCACGGGCGCCTCGATCGGCGTGGTCGGCACGCTGGTCGGTTTCTTCGTCGGTCTCGTGATCTGCCTCAACATCGAGTCCATCAGACAATTCCTGTCCTGGCTCACCAGCACCGAGCTGTTCTCGCCTGAACTCTATTTCCTGTCGAAGCTGCCCGCCGAGATCGACGTCGGCGAAACCACGGCGGTCGTCGTCATGGCGCTGACGCTGTCGTTCCTGGCGACGCTGTACCCGTCGTGGCGCGCCGCGCGCCTCGATCCGGTCGAAGCGCTCCGGTACGAGTGAGGGGCTGATGGAGCAGCAGCATGGGGCGGATGATGTACCGGTCATTTATCTGCACGAGATAAAGCGGCAGTACGTGCAGGGCGAGATGCCGCTGACGATCCTCGACGGCGCCAAGCTGGCGTTGTGGCGCGGGCAGTCGGTCGCGTTGGTGGCGCCGTCGGGGTCCGGTAAGTCGACACTGCTGCACATTGCGGGGCTGCTCGAGGCGCCGGATTCCGGTGAGGTCTATGTCTCGGGCGCGCCGACCTCGCAGCTGCCCGACATCGAGCGCACCCAGCTGCGCCGCACCGATATCGGTTTCGTCTACCAGTCGCACCGGCTGCTGCCGGAGTTCTCGGCGCTGGAGAACGTGATGCTGCCGCAGATGATCCGCGGCCTGAAGAAATCCGAGAGCGTCAAGCGCGCCAAGGAGATCCTGGGCTATCTCGGCCTCGGCGACCGCATCACCCATCGTCCGGCGGAATTGTCGGGCGGCGAGCAGCAGCGCGTCGCGATCGCACGTGCGGTTGCCAACGCGCCGCGCGTGCTGTTTGCGGACGAGCCGACCGGCAATCTCGACCCCGGTACCGCCGAGCACGTGTTCCAGGCCTTGATGCAGCTGGTCAAGGCGACGCAGGTGTCGATGCTGATCGCGACCCACAACATGGAGCTCGCCGGGCGCATGGACCGGCGCGTCTCGCTGTCGAACGGCCAGGTGGTCGAGCTCGACTAAAATGCGAAAACAACCCCATGCACAGTAGCCAAGTGCTTGGCCGGACTTGCGAAAAGAATCGGCGACGGCGCTCGGCCGCGCCCCTGGGGCTCAAGGCCGGATCACCGTCAGTTTGAACGGCGCGCCATTGGCGGCGGCGTGTTCCACGGCTCCGTTGGCGTGGTCGAGATCGAACGCCGTCACCTCGTATTCGTCGAGCCTGAGCAGCCCGGCGCGCACCAGCGCGATCAGGCGGGTTGCTGCGTCCGGCGGGTACATCCAAACGCCGTGGATGCTGATGCAGTTGCGCATGATCCATGGGTAGGGCAGCTCGAGCCCTGCACCGCCCGCCATGCCGACGCCGCCCATGAGCACGACGCGGCCATACGGGCGCACCGTCATGACCGCCGCGCGCACCACATTGGTGCTGACCGAGGGCGGCATGATGTCGAGCACGCAGTCGATCGGACCTGATGCCGCGTGCTTCATGCTCTCGCGGTCGTCGTCCTCAACGCCGGCGAGCTTGACCGGCTTCACGCGGCTGCCGAAGCGGCGGACGAGGTCGGCCAGGGTTGTTTCGTTGCGGCCGGGCGCGACCACGCAGGCCGCGCCCATTGCCAGCGCGACCGAGACGGCCGCGCTGCCGAAATTGCCGGTGGCCCCGCTCACCAGCACGGTCTCGCCTGGTCGCAGGTTCGCGGCGAGGAAGCCGCCATAGGGCACGAGCAGTGTCCCAAGGGCGCACCATTGCGCCGCTGCCTCCGGTGTGATCGCGCCGAGACGTGTGACGTTCTCGGTGGGCACCCGCATCTGCTCGGCAAACGAGCCGTGGCGAAAATGCTGTTGCAGGCGCATGCCGCCAGGGCCGGCGGCCGTGAGCCCTTGCAGGGCAATGTCGGGCGCAACGGCATCGTCGCGCGAACGCACCGTCGGATCGCAGAACACCCAGTCGCCGATCGCAAGCCTGGTTGCGTCCGGGCCGACCGCGCGCACCCGGCCGATGCCGCCGGGGCCGGGGATCATCGGCAGTTCGAGCGCATAATTGCGTGTCCCGTCGAAGACCTCGTTCATGTAGGACAGCACGCGCGTGGCAACGACATCGACGATGACCTCGCCGGTTCCGAGCACCGGTTCGGGGGCATTCTCGATCACCAGTGGCGAGCCGAAGGATTTGAGTACGGCAGCTTTCACGATGTTTCACCTCTCAAGGTCGGGTGAAGCGCATATGCGCTGCCTTGGAGGGGACAAGAAGGCCTGGTATTATCCTAGTATTGCAAGGACCCTCCATGGCGGGAACGACATCATGGCCGACCCACGCCGCGTCGAATTCGGCGACTTCCTCAGGTCCCGCCGCGAAAAGCTGTCACCGAAGGCAGTAGGCCTTCCGGCGGGCCGGCGGCGGCGCACCGCGGGGCTGCGGCGTGAGGAGGTCGCGCAGCTCGCCGGCATCGGTGTCGACTGGTACATCCGCCTCGAACAGGGCCGCACCGTCAGCCCCTCGATCACCACCGTCGATGCGCTCGCCCGCGCGCTGCGTCTCAGCAAGACCGAGCATGCGCATCTGAAGGCGCTGGCGCGCGACGGCGCGAGGGCTGCCTTCGTGCCCGAGATCGTGCCGCCGCCGATCCGGCGGATGATCGACAGCTTGACCCAGCCCGCCTATGTCACTGGGCGGCGCTGGGACGTGCTGGCCTGGAACGCGGCGGCCGAGGAGATCTTTGGGTTCGGCCAGCTGCCGGAGCAGGATCGCAATACGTTGCTCCTGGTGTTGACGAACAAGCAGACGCGAAAATTCTACGGCGCGAGCTGGACCGACGTGGCCAAGAGCATGGTCGCAATGTTTCGCGCCACCCACGACGTCTGGGCCGGCGATCCCGCCTTCACCGAGCTGCTCACGCGGCTGCGTCAGGGCAGTCCGGAATTCGTCGATTGGTGGGAGGCGCACGAGATCCGGAGCACCGCCTCGGGCCTGAAGACCATGAACCATCCGACCAAGGGCGTGCTCCGGTTCGAGCACACGAGTTTTCAGGCCAACGACGATCCCGCGCTGAAGCTCGTGATCTATACGCCGGTGTAGGGCGGGATCCGCAAGCCAAATGCGTGTACGCGCATCCGCAACACGCCCTGGCAAAGCTGAGAGACGCCAGACCATACGATCGCTGGATTAGCCCGCATTTCTCACACGGCCGATAGCTGTGCGACAGAGGATAGAAGGTCTAGCGAAGGCGATGAGGAGCCGTTGCGCTGGAGGCGCGGGTGGCGATTTG
>NZ_JADPKL010000071.1:0-2544 GCF_023073935.1 Bradyrhizobium sp. 147
CAGGCGACGCGTAAAGACCAAGCAAGTCAACACACCCACGTTCGATGTCAGGACCGCGCTGTATGGTGTGCTCGGCGTCGATCTGACCGAGATCCATGGATTGGGTCCGTCGCTCGCCTTGAAGCTTATCGGCGAGTGCGGCACAGATCTGAGGGCATGGCCGACCGCCAAGCACTTCACCTCCTGGCTCTGCCTCGCACCGGGCAACAAGATCTCCGGCGGCAAGGTGCTGTCTTCGAGTACGCGACGATCCTCCAGTCGGGCAGCTGCGCTGTTGCGGTCGGCGGCCACAACGGTCGGTCGAAGTGATACAGCGCTGGGAGCATTCTATCGTCGGCTGTCCTCACGGGCAGGTAAGTCGAAGGCGGTGACGGCGACCGCCCGCAAGATTGCGGTTTTATTCTACAACACGCTCCGGCACGGGATGAGCTACAGGGATCCGGGTGCCAACCAGTATGAGCAACAATATCGCAGCCGCGTCGTCGCCAACCTTCAGCGGAGGGCCAAATCGCTAGGCTTCCTGTTGCAGGCCATTCCGGGGACGCCAATCCGGCTGTTTCTTAGGAAGTCGATCGCGATCTTCGCCGGAACCCAGACATGAGCTTCCGCTTCATCGAAGACCATCGCGACGCCTATCCAGTGCGGCTGATGTGTGCCGTGCTCGAGGTCTCGCCGGCCGGCTATTACGCCTGGCGCGATCGCCCGGTGAGCGAGCGGACCAAATCCAATGCCAGCCTCCTGGCCGCGATCCGGCAAGTCCATCAAGACAGCAGCGGGCGTTACGGCAGTCCTCGCGTCCATGCCGTCCTGCGCAAGCAGGGACGTGGCGCAAGCCGTGGCCGGATCGAGCGGCTGATGCACCGGCATGGTATCCGCGCCATCATGGCGTCGCCACGCCGGGTGCACACCACCGACAGCCGTCACGACCTCCCGATCGTACCGAACCTGATCGCGCGCGACTTCACCGCTCCCGCCCCGAACCGGGTCTGGCTCGCCGACATCACCTACATCCCGACCGCGGAGGGCTGGCTGTATCGTAAGCGTTGTTCCGAACACACGTGTCAGACGACAGCGGATCGCTACGTTTTCCGTTTGTGGAGGGCTGCCAGCCGTTCCGCCTCAGCTAGTGCTGCAGTCTTGGTCTTAAAAGGACCAACGTCGTGCTCTTGCGTGTCGGGTAACCAAGCAGGCAAGAACCACCAACCGCCCGGACGGTAACTCTTGCTGTTCCTTATTGATCCGATGTGTCGGGCTGTAAACCAGCCGGGATCGACCCCATCCTGTTGCCACAAGATCTGATCGCTCATTGGCGCACCTTAGGAAGGCTGGTTCGTCGATCTTCCTCGATCAGGCTGGCTTCTAGCCGTTTCGGTAGGCCCATGGCAACAAGCTGTCGAGCTGGCGGTTCGGGTGACCGTTGACGATCTTTGAGAGAACATCGGTGATGTAGGCAAGCGGGTCAATAAGATTCAGCTTACAGGTTTCGACGAGGGAAGCGATGATCGCCCAGTGCTCGGCGCCGCCATCGGAGCCTGCGAACAGCGCATTTTTCGGTTGAGGGTGATTGGACGGATGGAGCGTTCGACAGCATTGTTGTCGAGCTCGATATGACCATTATCGATGAAGCGCGTCAGGCCCTCCCAGCGTGAGAGCGCATAGCGGATGGCGTCGGCCAACTTGCCCTTTTGGCTGATCAACGCGAGCTTTGCGCGGAGCCACCGCTCGAAGGCTTCCGCCAGCGGCCGGCTCTTCTGGTGTCGAACGAGACGACGCTCCTCGGCGCTGCGACCACGGATGTCCTTTTCGATGGCGTAGAACTCGGCGATATGCTTGAGCGCCTCGCTCGCGATGGGCGCGGGACCAGGTGCAGCTAGTTCGTAGAAGTTACGCCGCATGTGCGACCAGCAGAATGCAAGCTGAACGGCACCACGCTCGGCAAGCTTGCCATAGCCGGCGTAGCCATCGACCTGCAGGATCCCCTTGAAGCCTGCCAGATGGGCGATCGGTCGGTCGGCTTTGCGATCGGGGGCATAGACATAGGCGACGCCCGGCGGATCGGCGCCGCCCCACGGCCGGTCGTCCGCCACATAGGTCCAGAGCTGACCGGTCTTGGTGCGCCCGCGGCCGGGATCGAGCACCGGCATCGTCGTCTCGTCGGCGAACAGCTTTGTCCGTTGCCTGAGCTTGCCAAGGAGGCGCTCATGCAACGGACGCAGATGGAAGGCTGCCTGCCCCACCCAGTCCGCCAGCGTCGAACGATCGAGCTCAATGCCCTGGCGGGCGTAAATCTGAGCTTGTCGATACAACGGCAGATGATCGGCATATTTGGACACCAGAACCTGGGCCACAGTAGCCTCGGTCGGCAGCCCGCCCTCGATCAACCGAGCCGGAGCCGGCGCTTGCATGACGCCATCCTCGCAGGATCGGCAGGCGTATTTGGGACGCCGAGGCTGGGCAAGAATTACTCGTTAGCGGAGTGAGGCGGGTGCGTGCCGGCCGATTGCGAGCGGAGGCTGTATATTTGTCCAGAAGGCCCCTAGGGCA
>NZ_JADPKL010000136.1:0-2503 GCF_023073935.1 Bradyrhizobium sp. 147
TCATGGATGATCTGTTGCGGGAGTTTTTGACGGAGACCAGCGAGAGCCTGGACACCGTCGACAATCAATTGGTGAAGTTCGAGCAGGAGCCGAACAACGCCAAGATCCTGGATAACATCTTCCGCCTGGTCCACACCATCAAGGGCACCTGCGGCTTCCTCGGGCTGCCGCGGCTGGAAGCGCTGGCGCATGCCGGCGAGACCTTGATGGGCAAATTCCGTGACGGCATGCCGGTGACCGGGCAGGCGGTGACGGTGATCCTGTCCTCGATCGACCGCATCAAGGAGATTCTGGCCGGGCTGGAGGCGAGCGAAGCCGAGCCGGAAGGTAACGACCGCGACCTCATCGACAAGCTGGAAGCGATGGTCGAGCAGGGCATGGCGGCCATGGCAGCAGGCGCCAGCGCAGCTCCCGTCGCCGATGCCCCGCCTTTGGTGCCGGAAGCCCCGGCCGCTGCGCCGGCCAAGGCGATGACCACCGGCGCGCTGATCGAGCAGACCCTGGAGCGTCCCTTGCGTCCGGGCGAAGTCTCGCTCGACGAGCTCGAGCGCGCCTTCCGCGAGACCGCGATCGAAGCGCCGGTGCCTGTTGCAGCGGTGGCCAAGGCTGAAGTCAGGGCTGCGCCCGCGCCGGCGCTTGACGCCCCGGCGCCTGCGGCCAAGGAAACGGCCAAGGACGCTGCAAAACCCAAGGACAAGCCGGCGCCGAAGCGGTCGCTGGCCGACGAGGGCGCCGCCGAAGGCGACCGCATCGCCAACCAGTCGATCCGCGTCAACGTGGATACGCTGGAGCACCTGATGACCATGGTCTCCGAGCTGGTCCTGACCCGCAACCAGCTTTTGGAGATCTCCCGCCGCAACGACGATACCGAGTTCAAGGTGCCGTTGCAGCGGCTGTCCAACGTCACCGCCGAGCTGCAGGAGGGCGTCATGAAGACGCGCATGCAGCCGATCGGCAATGCCTGGCAGAAGCTGCCCCGCATCGTCCGCGACCTCTCGAGCGAACTCGGCAAGCAGATCGAGTTGGAGATGCACGGCGCCGACACCGAGCTCGACCGTCAGGTGCTCGATTTGATCAAGGACCCGCTCACCCATATGGTGCGCAACTCCGCCGATCATGGCCTCGAGACCCCCGCCGAGCGCTTGGCGGCCGGCAAGGGCGAGCAGGGCACCATTCGCCTGTCCGCCTATCACGAGGGCGGCCACATCATCATCTGCATCGCCGACAACGGCCGCGGCCTCAACACCGAGAAGATCAAGGCCAAGGCGCTCTCCAGCGGCCTGGTCACCGAGGCCGAGCTGGAGAAGATGAGCGAAGCCCAGATCCACAAGTTCATCTTCGCGCCGGGCTTCTCGACCGCGGCCGCCATCACCTCGGTCTCCGGCCGCGGCGTCGGCATGGACGTGGTGCGCACCAATATCGACCAGATCGGCGGCACCATCGACATCAAGAGCGTGGCCGGCGAAGGCTCCTCCGTCACCATCAAGATCCCGCTGACCTTGGCGATCGTCTCGGCCCTGATCGTCGAGGCCGCCGGCGACCGCTTTGCCATCCCGCAGCTCTCGGTGGTCGAGCTGGTGCGCGCCCGCGCCAATTCCGAGCACCGCATCGAGCGCATCAAGGACACCGCGGTGCTGCGCCTGCGCAACAAGCTGTTGCCGCTGATCCATCTGAAGAAGCTCTTGAAGATCGACGACGGCGCCGCTTCCGATCCCGAGAACGGTTTTATCGTGGTCACGCAAGTCGGCAGCCAGACCTTCGGCATCGTCGTCGACGGCGTGTTCCACACCGAAGAGATCGTGGTGAAGCCGATGTCGACAAAACTGCGTCACATCGACATGTTCTCGGGCAACACCATTTTGGGCGATGGCGCCGTCATCATGATCATCGATCCCAACGGCATCGCCAAGGCGCTCGGCGCCGCCGGCGCCTCGGCCCATGACATGGCCGACGAGAACGGCGCGCATCACATCGGCGCGGGCGAGCAGACCACCTCGCTCTTGGTGTTCCGCGCCGGCTCGGCCCAGCCCAAGGCGGTCCCGCTCGGGCTCGTCACCCGCCTCGAGGAGCTGCCCGCCGACAAGATCGAGGTCAGCAACGGCCGCTACATGGTGCAGTACCGCGAGCAGCTGATGCCGCTGGTCGCCATGGAGGGCGTCACCGTTGCGAGCCAGGGTGCCCAGCCGATCCTGGTGTTCGCCGACGACGGCCGCGCCATGGGCCTCGTCGTCGACGAGATCATCGACATCGTCGAGGAACGGCTCAATATCGAGGTCGGCGGCTCCTCCTCGGGCATTCTGGGCTCGGCCGTGATCAAGGGCCAGGCCACCGAGGTGATCGACGTCGGCCACTTCCTGCCGATGGCGTTCGCCGACTGGTTCACCCGCAAGGAGATGAAGGCCTCGCTGCATTCGCAGTCGGTGCTGCTGGTCGACGATTCCGCGTTCTTCCGCAACATGCTGGCGCCGGTGCTCAAAGCCGCCGGTTACCGCGTCCGCACCGC
>NZ_JADPKL010000017.1:0-2442 GCF_023073935.1 Bradyrhizobium sp. 147
GAAAACGCTCTCGCACTATTTGATCAAAGTCGCCCGGCTCGGCGGTTATCTCGCCCGCGCCAGCGATCCGCCACCCGGCAATACCGTCATGTGGCGCGGCTGTCACGCCTCACCGACATAGCGCTAGGTGTCGTGGTCGGAGGAGAATTTGTGGGTAATTGAAAGCCTCACCGGGCGGATACATTGGTGATGGGATCGGCACAGGCGGACGGTGAATTCGTCGCCGACTTTGCGCCCCAAGTTCCGTGGTTGCCCTGCTCATGCACCAGCGAGTCAGCGAAGCATGGGACATAAGATTGCCGCCCAAATTAAGCTCCGGCTAGAGTCTTGATAGCGTCAGAGGGCGGCTGTCATTTCTGCCGCGAGACGATCCATAAGAAGCAGTGTGAAATCGACTGTGAGATGGTTTGCGTCTCTATAGACAACGACGCCGTCGCGAATGGCCGGACATACCAAGCCTGTGCAAATCGACGATGTTAGGTCGATCATGCGCGCGTTGTTGATGGACGAGACGGCACGTTGCTCTGCTTCGAACACTTCGTTGCTTGTAGTGAGCGAAAGACTGCGACTGCAGGTGCTAAATGGTAAGCGCCGCCATTCCGCCCGAGCAAGACAATTGCCGACCGGGTGGTAAGGAGTGGGATTGTCGCGGATCACAATGAGCTTGGCGTTGACCGGTTCGAGTTCCTTGAGCGCTCCAAATAATCCACGCTCCCAGGTCTCGATGCTCACTGCGTGAGGTCCCAGATTGGTGAATGGTCCCTTGACGTTTCCGCTCGAAAACTGCGCCAACAGTATCGCATCCGGGCTATCTTGAGTTTTTATCATCGCGATTGCCTGCTCGCGCCAGCTTGCGCATTGGGGCGAAAGCCGACGGAGCCGCAAACTGTCTACTTTGGAAACCGGGATATCGGCGACAGGACAGGAAGCTCTTAAGTAAGTGATAAGCCGCCATCCTCTCTGTTCCGCAATAGTCGCAAGCGCGGTCGTCCATTGATCGGCATGAGAATCTCCCAACAGAACAATTGTCTTCGTGTAGCTCGATGGCCCGAACACGCAACGAATTGGCCTCGGTGTCGTGAACCCGGCTAGACAACCACTCTCACTCGAAAGTGAATACTTGGAGGTTGAGGCAACAATGGTCGCTTGCGCAGCATCCGTAACGTAATGTGCAATCGTGAACGAGAGGATGCCGGCAACTGTGGCGGTTAGCGTAAGGGCGCCGCCCATGACAATTGAGCGGACAGATCGTTGTGCCAGCCAGTGACTAGCTCTGATCGGGTATTCGAGCCAGGCGAGGCTGAGCGAGGAGAGAACGACTGTCATGACAAAGAAGAGGCAGTTAGCGAGTGCCGTGCTGCCGACAAGCACCGTACCGAGAACTGCAATCGGCCAATGCCAGAGGTAAATGGCGTAGGACCGGGCACCGAAAAACTGAAACGGCTGCGTCCTGAGCAAAGCGGACGGTCCAGCAGGATTGTCCCCCGTGAGCAGCAGCAGTGCCGTAGCTGCCACTGGAACAACGGCAACTACTCCCGGGAACGGCATGAAGCCGTCGATAGCAAAGAATGACAGGATGAGAATCGCAAATGACAACCATCCAATGATTGAACTTGAGCCCGGCTGCTTTGCCCAACGCTCCAAGGGTCTTGTTGCAATCAGAGCTCCTGCTCCAAACTCCCACGCTCGAGGGGGCGCGAGATAGAACGCCCAAGCTTGCTTGCCGTAGGTCAGGTGGATGCAGCTAGCGAACGATCCGAACACTACAATCAGTAAGGCTAGCAGGAGGATCTTTTGGCTGAAGCGACCGACAATGAGGAGAAACGCGGGCCAGACTAAGTAAAATTGTTCCTCGACTGAAAGTGACCAGGTATGAAGGAAGGGATTGAGCGAACTTTCGGGGGCGAAATAGTTCATGGACTGGTGGAGGAGCCAAACATTGGCGGCATACAGCGCAGAAGCTGCGCCCGACTTGGCCATCTCCTTCTGTTCAAAGGGCGCCAGCACGAAGTATCCGACGATCAAGGTCGCCAGCGTGACGATGAGGGCGGCGGGCAAAAGCCTCTTAGCTCTCCGACCGTAGAAGCCAAGAAAATCGAGCTGCCCGGTTGCGGCTATCTCTCGAAGCAGAAGTTGCGTGATCAGGAAACCGGATATGACGAAGAAAACGTCTACGCCAACAAATCCGCCGGTTAAGCCTGGAACTCCGTAGTGAAAGGCGACGACCGATAGAACTGCGATCGCCCTAAGCCCCTCGACATCAGCTCTGAAATGGGCCGCCGCTCGCGATACGGGTTGCATATCTATTGCCGCTTACGTTGAATCAAATCGCGGGAACATTAGCCCGCATTTCTCACAGTATTGAGGCGCATCGGGGCGCGAATCAGCGAAAGTTCTTTTGCGAGAAGGACTTTGCGATGATTCAAGGAATGCCCCGATGCC